>CATPCN010000685.1 GCA_955652855.1 uncultured Chthoniobacterales bacterium
CATTCCAAACGCAGCGAGTTCGGCAGCGCGAAGAGCCCCAATGCTGGCGCAGCCAAATAAATGGATTCCGCGACTCAGCGCCCACAGAATTTCCTTGTGCCGTACCGCAGGTCTCGATTGAAAATATCCGTCGATGATTCCGATCGCCTTCGGACGCCATTGCGCAACTCGGTAGACGTCCCCTTCAGCCGCTGGCGGCAGGTAGGTGGCTTTCAATTCGGCCGCCGCATCCGCTGCACAAATCGTTGGTCCAGTGAAAATGTAAACGCTCACGAGTGCTTCGCTAATTCTGCCTTGGCCCTGTGCCCTGGAATGTAGCCGGATTCAAAGATTGGCTCTAAGCCGGGAACAATTACCCGAACAACCGGCAATCCAAACTCTGGCTTGGTAAGCTCGATCAGAATCGCGCGTCGAAGGCCTGCTCTTTTCATGCATCTAAGCTCCCATTCGACGTCGTCCTCAAAACTCTTTCCGTCTCGGGTAGGGACATCACGGAAGTGCCGAACCGCTGGCGACCTTTGAATGATCTGTCGAATCTTCCTTATCACATCCGGATCCAGCAATTGCTCGTAGATATCGCCTCGAAAATCGTCCCGTAATCCCGCGATTACAGTCAGCCGAACTTGTGCCGCTTCCATGAGCGCCCTTGCCAGTGCGACCTCGCGGGCCGGGTGGCACCCGTAGCCCGCCGCTCCAGCACAATGCCACATGGCTTGGTCATCCCTCGGGACAATAAAGCAAGCAAAAGTGGCAACGCGGATGTCGCTCGTAATGTCCCAAACCGCGACCGACATCCCCGCCCGGTTGAATTTTCCAAGAATCTCTCGGCAAGTCGCGTCATCAACGCTCCCTAGATCAATCCGATTCTTGTTGTCTTTATGTTCGCCACGAAGTTTCCACAAAGTTGTGGCATCGCGTTCGATTACCTCACAAATGGCATGGCTTATCGCTTCCACTAAACTGTTTCCAGAAGCCAGGCCATTTGAACTGGCTGTAAAACATCCATGCCCATCCGGAAACGGTGTCGTATAATTCGTATGAACCATCTCAAAGGGGACGAATACGTGCTGGTTTTCGCCACTGCACAGGTCGTGTCCTTCGCACCACAGAATCCGAAGGTTTGGATGAAAACGTGAGCCAAAACGGCGAGGGAGATCCTCGATTTCGACTACGCTGTGTTGGTATCGAAGTTCTTCGTAGGTCGCTAGACGGAGAGGCAAAGTGATCGTCTCAGCGTGATAGAGTTCTGCAGCTTCCATTAGACCAGATGCGCGAGCACTCGCGACGTCGATCCCCTTCCCCTGAGATACTGCCACTGATCTAGAATTAGGTCGACAAACCATCACCACCGGCACCCCGACAGAATCCAGACCGGTGACGTTGGCTACCCGCGTGATTCCCATCACCGGGGCCAATTGCATTGCGCGTTTTACTGTATACTCAAGGCTTTGCGACCGGTGCGTCCCGTGTCGCAATACTTTGCGAGTTATTGCCTTCGACTTGAATGCCCCAATAGAGCGAACGCATGGGTTCGCACGCTGCATTCTTCAGTTGTCGCCGAAAGCTTCTGTTATCGAAAGCCATACGCCGGAGGCGAGGCTTGACATCGTCTCCGGGATTTTCCGCGACAAATCGCCCTCGGCGGTGTCGATAATCTTTTTGGCATTAGTTTTAGCTGCACCCACTAGTTTTACTGGGGGATTGTTCGCACTAATCACATATAAATCCCCATTTGCCGCCCGGACTAACCACTTACGCCCGGTTATCTTGCCGGATCCTCGCTTTTTAGTCATGGCTAAATCCTCCTCAGGGTCGGAGTCAGACAAAAACCCAGGAGGATGTCAATTGTTTAATCTGAGTAGGTCACGCCACTTCTGCATTTGCGCTAACGTTGGGCGTTCTGGGAGAGCTCTAGGATTCGTATAGGCTCAACGCTGCAACGCATCGAGATCGGAGCGAGACAGCTGCTGCACTTTACTGAGGTTGCATGCGTGAAAACGAAATCGCGAACGAAACATCTTTTTTTTCAAATCCAAATGAAAATGTGGTGCCAAACGTGCGAGCACCCCGAAGCCGGTGTGATCGTGAAATTCGCCAACAATCCATTGGCAGTCATGCAAAATCTCATCGGGTAAGGTTGAAAAAACATCGGCTTCGGCACCCTCGCAGTCGATCTTGATCAGGTCGACCCGCGCGATCCCGATTTCGCGCAAGACGTCATCTAATCGCCGAACTTCGCACTCCACTCTGGCGGCAGGGTGGCCGCGATCCTTGAAGGGGCTGCCAGTGCTAAACGCGCCAAAATTTACCTTATCCGCGCTGACGGCAATGCGTTGATGAGTCGCTCCGAGGCCATAATTGAAAATCGTGACACCACGCAGATGCCCGACATTTTCTTGCAATATCCGAAAGGTGTCGGGATGAGGTTCAAACCCGAAAATATTGGCGTCGGGGAACTGGCGATGAAAGTAAAGAATGGAAGCACCGATGTTGCTGCCGATATCGAGAATGATCTTCGGTCTGAGGGCCGGAGGCAC
>CATPCN010000686.1 GCA_955652855.1 uncultured Chthoniobacterales bacterium
CCCCTCCATGAAACCTTGCGGCGCGGCTTTGATGGATGCAGCGCCGGCCAGCATTAGAAAAATGCAAGCAGCCGCCACTTGGTTAGGGACCGATGACATTAGGACAAAGACTAGGCGGATAGTTTTCACTATTCCGCCCGATTTTCAATGACCCCGCGAAAGCGAAAGAGGGCCGCCCACGGCGGCCCTCTTCCCAGAATCAACAAGCGGCGGTTATGGTCCGCCTAGAGGCAGCTTCCACATGCCCTGCGAGTGGGTCGCCGCGTAAATCAGGGTCGGGCAGGCCTTCCCGCTGAGCCCGACGCAAGTCGGAACTCGGGCCGACGGCTGAATCTCGAGGTGCGTGATCTCGAAGCGCGGCAGGCCCTTCGTCACATGCCAGCCGCCCGTGCCGTCCAAATCGCCCCGGAGGACGCCAAAGTCGGTGGCGACATATAGCATACCCTTTGCATCGTCGCGGACGATGTCGGAGACGGGCAGGTCTCCATCGTTCGTGGGCGTCGGGAAACTTGCCGTGCCGGCCTCCACGTTCAGATTTGTAAATGTGCCGGAGCCGGGGCCGCTCCCTTCGATGACATTGAAGACATGGCCGGGAGTGGTCGGCGTGACGGCGTTGTAACCGGAGTACGTGACCCATGCGTGGTTCACGTTGCTCGGATCGGGATAGATCGAGCTTGGGAATCTTGTCGGCGAAGTCGCGTTGTCGATCCGGTGCCACACGACCGTGGCCGGATCGCTCGCGTCCGCACTGTGCGTTACGAATACGCGCCCGGCCGACGTCGTCGCCCAAAGCGTTCCGTGGTCGGCCTTGTTACGCGCAAGCCAGGACATCGAGCCGCCCGTTCGATCGGGGCCGTAGAATGTCCCAGTCAGGTCACCTGCCACGTTACGATTCACCGATCCGTTGGTGTTGTAGACGACAGGCCCGCCGAGCGGCTGGTAGTCGCCGCAGCCGACCTGGTCTCCACCCGTGGTGAACTCAGGACAATTCGCCTCGTAATTGGCAATGTCGGGCGTGGTGTTCTGTGGAACGGCGGTGGGATTCGCACCTGCTCCGAAGGCCCACGTCCGCCAGACGTGCTGGCCGCCCGAGAAGATCGGGTGTGCACCGGTCGGCGGGTTCGGATCGGAGATCTGCGGCCAGTAGAACGAGAAGAACTCACCGCTATTGACGAGCGGCGCCGACGTGATCACCCACTTCGTCGGGTCGCCGTTCTTGAAGTTCGAGTCGCTGAACCCTGAAGTGAACTCGTTGAACCGCCACGTCGCCATGGTGGCGTCGT
Organism: uncultured Chthoniobacterales bacterium; assembly: GCA_955652855.1. The sequence continues at coordinate 1,284 of CATPCN010000686.1, forward strand.
AGCCGGAATTGCCTCCGTCTCCGTAGATGTTCTGCGGCCAGTTGTTCTGGTCATTCTGGGGATTGTTGTTCGACCACGTTCCATTGTCCTGTGTCCCGCCTTCGACCTCAGCCGGGTTCGAAGGATTGATCGCGACATTGATAAATTGGAGGGTGTCGAGGTTCCGGTCGATGTGCGTAATCTGGCTGGGCACCCGCGAGAGCATCCGCTTGCAGTTCGCAAGGCTCGCGGACCCAAGCAGCGGCCGCTCGCCGGAATTGCACCGGAAAGACAGGTCCCCGAACGTGCCATTTGTGCGGATCACGCCGCCATCTGAGCCCTCGAAGATCTGAGTCGGATTCGACGGGTTCACGACGATCGCGTGCTGGTCGGGGTGGATGCTGTTGGGCGCCCAGAGGCAGGCGAAGTCGGCCGAGACGCCGCCGAACGCCAATTCTGCCGCGGCGCCCAAACCGCACCAGGTCGCGGGAGTGTTCTGCGTATCGTCGGTGAGATCGGTGAACGTGCGGTTCACGGCGGTGCCGGGCGCCGAAGCGTCCGGGTCACCCGCGGTCGTCGAGTAGATGACTGCGCGGCCGTTCGAGCGGCCGTTCCCGCAGCCAACGCCCTTCGTGTTGCAGGGAATCTCGCCGTAATTGTACGAGCCGATGACGTACACTGTGTCGGGTAGGGTGGCCGGCGTATAGACGTCCTCATCATACCAGCACTGGCCGGTGCACGTGTTGTCCGTCGCGAAGTACGGGCTCGACGTCACCTTGGCCGTCAACACCTGCCAGCCATTGTAGAAGGCTGGGAACGGATTGCCCGGAGTAGGCGGGACCGTTGAGCCGGCTGCCTGCGACGCAAGCAGGGCCGCTGCAGACTGGTCGGCGTTGTCCGTGCGCCAGAAATTCCCGGCGATGGCACTCGCCGACCCCGCGGGGTCGTTGTTAGCAGTGCCGTCGAGCAGGTAAAGGCGCGTCTTCGCGTTCTTGACCGTGGCCGCGAACATCGTCCTATCCACGCCGCCACCTGGGAACTGCGGCGCGAATACCTGACGGAAGTCGGTCTGCGAGGTCGAACCGTCGAAAGTTGGTGACCGCCGCCAGGCGCCCTGGTCGAAGGCGGACGCGTAGACAGTGTCGGCGTGCAGCGGATCTAGTGCAACATCGGTGACGCCGCGCGAGTTCGGATCGTTGCCGTTCCAGACCTCAGTGAACGTCGCGCCGCCGTCGTGCGACTCGTACAGGCCAGGCTGATTGGCCCCTGGCTCGAATCGGACTTGGCCGCCGCTGCCAATGACATGAGAGAGGCCGCGAACGGCGAACGCCGAGCCAACGAAGATGTGCCGCGCATTCGACGGATCCACCACGATCCGGTTGATCCCGCGGCCCAGGAAGGCATCACCCGAGTTCGCGCAGGTGTAGGTCGTGTTGCTGACACAGGCCTCCGGCAGCTTCGTCCACGAATTGCCGCCGTCCGTCGTCTTGTAGATACCGACGCCAGCTTCGCACCCGGAGGAGCATCGGTTGCCCTCGCCCGTGCCCACATAGAGGGTGTTACCGCTAGAGTCGTTGGGATCTGCGACGAGAGAGCCGACGGAGTTGAGAGCCAGGACGCAGGTGAGCCACGTCCAGGTCGGATCTGCCGCCAAGGCGTCGTCCGTTCGCCAAACGCCGCCGCCGGCGGTGCCAACCCAGAGACGGCAGTTACCGGGCACGCACGTCGGGGCGATGACTAGTGCCGTGTCACGACTCGCCGTCGCGTTCGTCGCCCCCGAGAACGACAGCACACCGGGCTGGATGGAGTTCTGAAGCGGCCCATACGACTGCCAGAAGTTGTTGCTCGTCGGGTCGCCCTGGTTGGCGATCTTGGTAAAGGTGTTCTTGGCGTTCTGCACCATCGACGGCGGAATCAGGTTGGCCGGATAGGTCCGCGCCGCGGATTTGTACGCCTCGTAACCGCCTATCGGGCCTTCGCCCGATTTGGTGTAACCCCGTATCGGGCCATCGCCCGGTTTAGTGCGGGAGTTTATCGATATTGCGTCCGGATCGCCGGCGATCTTGCTTTTGACCACCCGATCCTGCGAGACCTGGTTGGCTGGGCTGCTGACAGTAACGAGCCTATCGCCACCAGCAACGAAGGCCATTGCCGCCGCGGCAGAGATTAGCGTGACTGCACTTGCTGTGCGTAGATGTGAAAATGCGGATGTATAGGTAAGTTTCATAGACTCAGAGTTTAGAATTTAGCGAGTTGAGCGAACTATGAGCGTGGCAATCGAATCAAAAAAATCAAGACAATTCTTCTAGTTTCTGGAATGCTTGTGAATAATTGTGAATAACTCAGAAGAATCCCCGTTCCCATTAACGAGGATTAGTAGCCGCCGTCAATCGACGAACGCGATCTACGGACCAGGCTAGGGAAGAAGCCAAAACCTGACGCTGACGGAGCTATGCGTTACAAACGCGTGTTGCCGCGCGTCGAAGAATTAGCCGGGCCGACGATGAAACGCCGCTATTTTCCTACCGCACTCGGTAGTGTCCGTGAATCCAGACGCGGTGGCCGTGACGCCATCCGTCCCAATGTCCCGGGATCCAAACGTAATAACTCCTGCCATACCAATAGCCCGGTCCATGCACGTAGTAAGGTTGATCCCCAACACCGATACTGATCCCGATCGCATTCGCGGTCGTTCCAAAACCGCTCAGGCAAAACAGTGTCGCCAAAAGTAAGCCAAGTTTTTTCATAGTTGTCTCCTCGGTATTGAATTAGACGATCTTGAGCCTCCGTTATTTAACCGCGACTACGCAAGTGATAATGTCAGACCAAAA
>CATPCN010000687.1 GCA_955652855.1 uncultured Chthoniobacterales bacterium
CCGTGCGATCGAGGGTGATTACACGCCCGCTGTTCCCGACGGGGGGCTGCGGAGCCGCATCGCGCGGCAGGATGAGCGCAACGAACAGCAGCAGGTAAAACAAGAACGCGACGCGCGGAACGTCCAGTAGGCTGTCGAATATCCCAACGACCAGGAAACCGACCAGCGCGCTCGCGACGTACGGTGCATCGGGCTGGCGGCGCGCCGCGACGACCAACCGCAGTAGCGCGCCGCTAACGAGCACAATGAACGATCCTACAGTAGTCCGACAATGCCCTGGTCAAACAAAACGTTCAGCGCCAAGTTTTTTGTGTGCCAGGGCAGATGATCGCGATCGCTGATAAAAAACCAGCGCGAAAGCCCAGCCGAGAAGTCGCCGTTGGCGATCAGGTCGGCACCGTCGATGGTGCGAACAGCCACGTCGTCGATTTCGACCCGCTCGCCCGGCGAGTCCCGATCTCATGTCCGTCAAGCGGTACGACCACGCGTTGCCACGAAATTGGGTTTGCCTTCATTGCCACGCTTTGGGTCGCGCATCCCGCGGGGTAAAGCAAGTGCTTTTCGCAAATTTCGAAATGCAACGCGACATCGCGAGCGACCATCGCGTCGAGCGTTACCGTGTAGTTGACATGCGGAATGGAAGGTACGCGCTGCGATACGCGAAACAGCTCGCCGAATCCGGTTGGGTGTCGGGGCCCGGAGAGAACGAGGTACCGCTTGCCGTCTCCCTCTTCCAGGCGGAAGCTGCCGGGAAAGTCACTGTTGTCAACGCTATAGAAATAGGTCGAAGGAAATCGTCCGAGCCCCTTGCCGAACAGCCAATCGTCCGGTGTCCGCAGCAGGTGAGCGACATGATTCCAATGCGCTAGACGCAGGTCCAGATCCTGTCGGCTCGCGGAGAACCGTGTGTCCATATATGCGCCACCGAAAAATACCGCGACGATGGCTGCGATCAACGTCGCCACGCCGATCGAGGTGATTTGGAGGCGCAAATTGTCGAGGAACAGAGAATTGGCGGATCGCGCGTCGTAAACAATCAAGCCTAAAAGCAACAGGACTGCAATCGTGGCGTCAGCTCCGGCATCGGGACCGCCCCAGAACCACCCGACACCCACCGCCGAAGCGGCCAATGCCGCAAAAGCGGCGACTGACCCGACTGTTGTCGACGCGTTGCTTCCAAGCGAGCAGCATACAACTCGCAAACAGCAAGGCGAACAAAACGTAGATGCCCTTCCCCATTTGCATCATGAGCACTACGTCGATCATCGCGATGCCGGCACCTGCAGCCGCGACGACGAGAAGACGACGGGCCGCGACCCCGCCTGCAGCGGTGCATATCGGTAGGCCTACGGCCACGACGCCGAGGGTCGCAGCCAACGACCGATACCCGCCGTGTCGAAAGGCGAGGAAAGAGGCAAGGGCAACCAACGCGGCCATCGCTCCGAACTTAAGCACCTTAGCAAACCCGAAGGACCCGGCAGAAAGCTCTCGTTCTCGGTCCCCGACGAACAGCGCCAGCGTGAACATCGATACAAGGAGTGCGACGTAGAGTCCTCGTGAAAACGTGACCAAACAGGCATAGGCGATCAAGGTGATAAGGCCTCCAATGGCGGCCATCTGCACCGCCGAGCGAGCATGACGCCATTGTCTGATCGCAAACGGCATCGTGAGCACGAGAAAACCATCGAGCGCCGCGCCGCCAACATGCGTCTCCCAGAACATTGCTGTTACGCGATAGTCCTCGGAAAAATTCGGCAGAGCCGGAAACGCTATCCTTTCCCAGAAAACCGCGATCGAGGCCATCGCGCAGCCGACGCACAATCCGCGCGACAATCGGTCTATCGCAATCCGATGCGCGCGCCGGAGCTGATCCCGCAACAGGGGCCATAACAGCGCCGCCAACGCAAAGCCTTTGAACACTCGCAAGCTGTTCAATCGATCGTGGTAGCCCTGAAACCAACCGAAGGATTCGCCGCCTACGGACGCCATACCCACGTGAAGCGCCCATACCGACGATGCTCCGAACAATCCCACGACGACCATCGAAATCGGCGACAACCGGTACCGACGGTCTCCAGGATCGGCGCCTTTCAGCGGGCGCGTGGCGATGGCCCAGTAGCCGCCTGCCGCGACTCCCAGCGTCAGCGCGTCGAATTCCTCGAAGACGAGCCAGCCGGTCCATGATGCGTAACCAATCACGGGAAGCGCCGCCGGTAGGATGAACAGCCAGGCACGAGGAAAGACGACAGTTATCCCGAGCCACAGGGCGTAGAGAACCGTTGCAACGTGCGGCGCCAGCGGATAGTGCGCAGCGAGTAGGCCGCCCAATACTCCCCAGACGAAGGCAACGCCGAACGCCAGGGCCCTAGTCGGCCCTCCGAGCATTGTCACGGCGGACTCCCAAGGCGACGCCGAGTTCCCTACCACAACTTCTCAATCGCCGCTGACGATATACGACATGTGTCAACTGGATTGATACTTGTCTAGCCGCAAAGGATTTCGCTCGCGGGAGGATGGCTGAGAAATGCCGCTGGACTGGCGGTAAGCCCATAGGCTCCTGACTGAAAGATAGCGATCAGGTCACCCTCCCTTGCTTCGGCCAGTTCCATCCGGTCTGCAAGCAGGTCGAGCGGCGTGCAGAGCCGTCCCACCACGGAAGCAACTTCTCGTCGTTCGCCATGCACGCGATTTCCGACCACGACAGGATAATTCTTGCGAAGGACCTGGCCGAAGTTTCCCGACGCCGCAAGATGGTGATGCAATCCTCCGTCCGTAACGAGGAAAACCTGTCCCCTCGAAATCTTTCTATCCAGGACGCGACAAACGTAGAGACCGGCCTCGCCGACCAAATATCTCCCCAACTCGATTACCAGTTGCGTCCCGGCGATGAGCTCGGGCGCGCGCGCGGCAATCTTTCCAAGATTCTCCGCGATCGGCGCCAGACTCAGCGAGCGTTCGCCCGGAAAATAGGGTATTCCGAGCCCACCACCGAGATTCACAATCCGTGGCGGCGTCGGAGCGTAACGGGCAAGTGTCACGGCAAGATCAAACGACTTCGAATGCGCGTTGCATATCGCCTCGTGAAGCAGATTTTGCGAGCCGCTGAAAATGTGAAAACCCTCGAATTCGAGG
>CATPCN010000688.1 GCA_955652855.1 uncultured Chthoniobacterales bacterium
GCCGGTCCGCCGCTTGGACAAGGCTGAGAGAACCGATGAGAGCAATGATCCAGAGCCGCGTCATTTGTGCATTCGTTTCATTTGCGTGCTCTGAATCATCCTATCCTAACCGATCCCAACTGGATCGGCGCGTGTACCTGGGGAGCGGGTAGTGAGGTATTTGTTGGTTGATCGGGCTTTTAGGGGATCATATTTAGAGATTACCGAATTCAAGCATCTCGGCAGGAACCTTGATCTCGCCTAGTCTTTGTTCATGCTGGGCGACGAGGAGGCCCAACATTTTGTGAAGGACCTTGGCTTGCATCCAAGCGATAGTCACGTGTGCACGCTGTTCGACAGTAGCCGTGCCCTTGCTAACATCGACGACCTCTCCAAAAATTAGCCGCATGTCCGTTGCGGTAAACCCGTATCCGATGTTGTTGGCGTAAGTCACGAAGAGGCCGTCTTCGGGCACAACAAATTCAACCTTGGAAGCTGTTATGCTTTGAGGGTCGAATTTAGCTTCATTGTCATCTGGCATGTGTGTAATTCTCTTCCTGTGTTCCCTAGGCTAGATGTTGTGCAGCCGAGCCAGTAAAGCCAAGATCCTGTTGGCAGTGCATACGAGGAGAACGGGCGCTTAGTTTTTTTAATGCCTGCCGTTTCTCGCGTTTTGGTAAGCGCTGGACAAATGGCTCGGGGCGTGAATGCGTCTGGCCGCTATAAGAAAGTTGCTTTGGCACAGACCTGAACACTATCACCTTATTGGTCTTAAATTCAAACGATGCCAGTGGTTCCACGCAAAGCTCCCCTTGCAATTCCTCTTCGTAGGAGGGCACTTCGACGTGTGTAGCGTCCATCGCATCGATCACGTCACCGTAGAATCCAAAAGGGACGAACCTAACCAGTAATCCGACATCGAAAACGCGAGCGATCCGAAGCAACGTCTTAATAGTCGGCTTGCCAGTCTTTGGGTTTTCTAATCGGGAGATAGTGTTTTGCGTCGTGCCCAGTTTTTCAGCTACGGTTTCCTGCGTCCATCCTCTTTTCTCTCTCATGGCGCGTAGTTGAAACGGAAGACCTATCCGAATCTGGGAGTCCACTGTGTGCTCCCGCGTCTCGGGATCTCGTAGTTCTTTTGCGAGGGGTAGATCAGAGCCTAATCTCATACTTGTTTCCTCGTTCGGGCGAACGTATCAGATCCTTTCGTATTTTGGCTGCGGTCTTTCTCGCATCCTGCGGTGTCCAGACCTTCCCCTTTTTGTACGCCCCGAGCAGAATTGTAAATTGCTCTGAACCTGGGCCGTTACAACCAAGAGGCCGATACTCGATATTTCCATGATCGGAACGAACTTCGCCGATGCTACCAGGAAACCAGCAAAAGTGTGGTTTCTTCCACAAATCCTTTCTGGCGAATCGCAAGAAGCGGAGTGTGGTTCTGATTGCCACCTCAACACCTTTTCTTTGTCCCTGATCGATCTCCTTTACGAGCCAGCGCTCAAATGTGTCGCGACCCTGATTGTCGGCCATTGACATGAACCGCCAACCAGATTTAGGAACTCCTGAATCCATGCTATCACAAACCTGAGATATCGCAACTTAAATATATTGACTTAGTATCGCAAGTTTGCGATACTATATACGTGCTTGTAAACAAAGCAAAAGGCCAACGGAACTCAGTCGCCAAACCGAAACCGATGGCCTTTTTTATTGGTCCTGTAGCTCAACCGGATAGAGCACAGGGTTCGTACCCTGGAGATGCCCGTTCAAGTCGGGCCGGGGCTCCCATAACGCACCCCACTGATAGCTTGCAACTACCAGCGGGGCCTAGATCCGCACAGCCGGAGCCATACGAGTCCGTCAACTCCAGTATCAGGCTTCAGGCTGTGGAACTCAAGAGGAGATTCCATGACCTGTCACAATTGCCGTACCGAATGCCGTAAATTCGGGAAGCGCCAAAACCGTCAGCGTTACCAATGCACACAGTGCCGCAAGGTGTTCACTGATGCACGCGACAACACGCTTGACGGGATGTACCTGCCTATCGAGAAAGCTGAAATGGTTCTGAAGCTTTTGCTCGAAGGCAACAGCGTTTCGAGCGTAGTACGGCTGACGGACATCAACCAAAGGACGATCCTTAAGCTGCTGGTACTCGCCGGTGAGAAGTGCGAACGGATTATGGCTGAGAAGATCCGCAACGTCAAAGTTCAGGACGTGGAATGCGACGAGCTTTGGAGCTTCATCGGAAAGAAGCAAAAGCGCGTTCGTCCCGAAGATGAACCCGGCGCGGGCGATGCCTACACCTTCCTTGCGATTGAACGCAATACGAAATTGGTTTTGAATATCGCGGTGGGCAAGCGGGACCAATCGACAACGGACGTTTTTATCGAAGGTCTACGCATCGCTACCTCGCCGTCGCATTTCCAAATCACCACTGACGGCTTCGCGCCTTATCGATCCGCGATCACCACAACGCTGGGCGACCGCTGTGACTTCGCAATGTTGATCAAGGTCTATAGAGCTTCCCAAGAGGGTGAAGCCCGCTACAGCCCAGCGGAAGTAGCGTCAACTGAGGTTGTCCCGGTCATCGGGCAACCTGATCCCGCTCGCATTTGCACTTCGATTGTGGAACGGCAAAACCTCAGCGTCCGCATGGGTACGCGGCTTTTCACTCGCCTCACGAATGCGTTCTCAAAGAAGTTCGAGAACCATTGGGCTGCTGTCGCTTGCTGGTTCACGTTCTACAACTTTTGCCGCATTCACAAGTCGCTTCGCGTCACACCCGCAATGGCTGCTGGGATTGCCGATCACATCTGGAGTGTGCGCGAACTGCTGGAGGCAGCTTGACTTGGCTTGGAGAATTTCCGCTATGGCCCAGACCACCTTCAATCCGATCAACCAACAAATATCTGACTACCTGGAGAGCGTGTGACGTCCATCTTGTGCGCATATGCTAGTAGGCGTGTCGCCCTCCCGAGACGTGTACAGTTTCGGAGAAACAGCGGTGAAATCTTCAGCGATCATGCGGAGCGCCGAATGCTGCGGACGGATGAGC
>CATPCN010000689.1 GCA_955652855.1 uncultured Chthoniobacterales bacterium
ACGGTTTCCGATACTGGTAAGGATTCCGGTCGCTTCCTGGGGAAAAGATCGACCTCTAGCCCATACGTCCGGTGATGAGGAATCCAAGAATAAGGTTAGCAGGACAACAAGCGTCAGTTTGTTTACCATGGTGTTATTGGAGCGTAATGGAATTCAGAGCTTCATCGTGGAAATGCGCCCCTTGGGATTCGGTTGGTGGATAAGTAACGGGATGGGTTTTGACATTACCCCTTTATGCGCAATTATAAGCTGTGGTCCTTGTAAGCTATGCGGGAGCCGGTGCTATCGGTAGGTTCGGCGCGGCTGGCGAATGGGAAGGATGTAGTGGTCTTTTCGGACGCAAGAACATCACGCATACGACAGGCAGCACGATTAATGTGAGAATCGTTGAGGAGATCAGACCGCCAACAATAACCACGGCAAACGGTCGGGCGGTTTCAGCGCCAACGGCGCGAGAAAGCGCTGCCGGAAGCAACCCAAAAGCAGCCATCGAACTTGTCATTAAGACCGGACGAAGGCGTGATACGGCCCCTTCGATGACTGCCTTGAGAAGATCGTGTTGAGTATTGGCGAGCTCACGAATTCGCTCCAGCAATATAACGCCATTTTGGATCGATGCGCCGAAGAGCGCTACGAACCCAACCAACGCTGAGACGGATAAAGGCAGGCCCACCAACCAGAGCCCTACAATTCCCCCGATAGCGGCCAGAGGGACATTCATCAGGATGATCAGCGCCAAGCGACCCGAATGGAACGCCGTGAAGAGGACAAAAAATATCGCGACCAAGGTAATCGGTACCACGATCATCAAGCGTGCGAGTGCGCGCTGCTGGTTCTCGAAACTGCCCGTCCATTCAAGCCGGTAGCCAGCGGGCAACTTTACTTTTCCGACAACCTCACGCTGCGCGTCAGCTATCACACTGCCGAGGTCTCTATCCCGGACGCCAAACTTAACAGCGATCCGCCGCTCGTTGTTCTCGCGGTAGATCCGACCGTAGCCGCCGGCTGTCTTAACATCGGCTACAGCGCCCAGAGTTACAAGCTCGCCGCTGGTTCCAAGTAGCGGAATGGCACGAATCGCCTCAAGACTGTTAATGGCATTCGGCCGGAGTTTGACTGCAAGATCAAACGAGCGCTCCCCTTCGATTACTTGCGTGGCAACTGTTCCACCGAAGGCCGTCTCAACGAGCGAATCAACGTCTGCGATGCTCAAGCCGAAGCGAGCGACGGACGGTCGATCGATGCGTATCTGTACTTGTGGCTGCCCTGCGAGGTGTTCCGCGCTAACGTCGGTGGTACCAGTCACGCTCTGGATTAATCGCGTGATCTGGTCCGCGAGTTTTTGCAACGTTTCGGGATCTGTTCCGAAAATCTTGACTCCGCATTCCCCTTTAATACCGCTAACGGCTTCATTGACGTTGTCTTCAATCACTTGACTGAAGGCAACGTCCACACCGGGCAATTTGGTGAGTTGCTCGTTAATCTTTGCGCAGAGCGCTGGCCGGTTTTCAGCCGTCTTCCACTGGTCCTGCGGAATCAAATCAGCATAGATTTCGGCGGTGTTAAAACCGTTAACATCAGTGCCGTCATCGGGCCGGCCCAGCTGGCTAACGACAGTCCTAATCTCCGGGAAACTGGCCAAGGTCTCGCGTGAATGGCGCGTAATCCGGTCTGCCTCCGTGGGTGAAATCGACTCCGGCATCGTCAATCGGAGCCACAAAGCGCCTTCCTCCAGCTTCGGAAGAAATTCCGATCCGAGATGGCGGGCCAGTAGCACCGACAGTAAGAGGGCGCCGGCTGAAACGCCAACTACCAGGGCGCGCCGGCGCATTGCAAAATTGAGCACTGGTATGTAACGCTTACGAATAGCTCCCACCACGCCGAACCCCATGCGTCCGCCTTCAGCTTCGTCTCGCTCAGCGAGAAAAAAGCTGGCAAAGCAGGGTACAGCGACTAAGGCCAGGAGCGTTCCCGCCACGATCGCAAACGTAAGAGTCAGAGCCATCGGACGGAAAATGCGACCTTCGACGCGTTGCATCGTGTAGAGGGGCAAAAACGCCGTAAGCAGTACCACTTTAGAAAAGATGATCGGCTTACTCATCGTCGAGGTACCGTTGACGATCGCCTGCCGAACCGTTAGGCCGTTTCGCTTCCGATCCTCAACGAGTTGTATGACATTTTCGATGATAACAACAGCCGCATCGACGATAATCCCAAAGTCGATCGCGCCCATTGAAATCAGGTTCGCGGGAATGTGTTCGAGATCGAGCAACATGAACGCCCCCAGCAAAGCGAAGGGGATAACGGAAGCGACGATTAGAGCCGAGCGCCAGTTTCGCACTCCCAGGAAAACGATGAGCAAGATAAGAACAAGCGCGATCCCTTCGATCATGTTATGCCGGACCGTATGCAGTGTCCGTGCGATGAGATCCGTGCGATCGTAGTGTGGTACCAGCCGGACCCCGGCGGGGAGATAATTCCTGTTGATCGTTTCGACCTTTGCCTCAACCAGCTTAAGCACTTCCAGAGCATTCTCGCCTTTGCGCAGGAGCACGATTCCCTGGACAACGTCGTCCTTGTCGGTTTTCACGGGAGCCGTCTGCCGGTGCGGATTGTTTAATCCGACGCGACCGAGGCGTAATTGATGACCGATCTGGACTTGTCCCAGATCGGCAACCCTGATGGGCGTGCCGTTACGCACAGTGAGAACGGTTGCGCGGATGTCATCGAGATTCGCAATCAGTCCCAGTCCGCGAACGATGAACATCTGCGAACCGCGTTCGACGTATGCGCCACCAGCGTTTCGATTGCTCAAGCTGAGAGCGTCGGTAAGCTGCTTGAGCGTGATGCCATAGCTTTTCAGCTTGAGCGGGTCGACTAGCACTTCGTATTGCTTTGTCGGACCACCGAAGCCCACGACGTCTACAATCCCGGGCACGGTCCGAAACTGTCGCTCAACGACCCAATCCTCCAGCGCGCGCAAGTCGGTGAGGGGGACTTCCGGAGGGCCTTGGAGCGTGTAGCGAAAGATCTCTCCTACGGGCGTCGCGTCCGGCGAAACCGATGCCAGCGCACCCGCGGGCAAGCTTACTTGCACGAGTTGCTGGCTAACAAGATTCCGCGACCTATAATTGTCCGCGTCATCCTCGAAAACGACGGTCACTTGAGAAAGACCAAATAGGGAAACTGAGCGCAAGGTCGCTCGCTGGGGCAAGCTATTGAGCTGGTTTTCGACCGGAATCGTGACAAACTTTTCCACTTCCTCGGCTGCGTGGCCTGGCCAAAGGGTAATGACTTGCACCTGGATGTTGGTGACATCCGGATAGGCCTCAATCGGGAGCTGCCTAAAGGCGATCACACCGGCGATAGCATAAACGACCAGCAAACCGACGACGATCGCGCGGTTATTGATAATTGCTTCCACTACCAGCTTCATGGCCAATCTAGTTAGCTTTAGGAAGATCCGCCGCCGATTCGCTCTCCGGCAGCATGTCATTAAGTAAGAGGCTGCCTTCGCTGACAACCTGCTCGCCTGCTTGGACTCCGCTCACGACGACAACTGAGCCCGCAGGATCGCGATCGACCGTAACCTCACGCTTTTCGAACCTGTTGAGATCCGTTTCGACAAAGACGTAATATTTTCCCTCCAGGAAAATGACCGCCCGCG
>CATPCN010000690.1 GCA_955652855.1 uncultured Chthoniobacterales bacterium
AAGGCACGCGTCTTCACATTGAATCTTCGCAACCGCCTGATCTTCAAAGCTGCCGATGAAGAAGGCGCATTGGAGAGCGCCGACTTCCTAGGAAAAAAGCGCGTGATCAAGAGGTCGTGGGGCTACCACAGCGGAAGAATCTCGCGAAACTATTCCGAGCAGGAGGAACACAAGATAAAGCCGCACCGACTGCGAAATTTGCCGAAACACAGGTGCGTGTTGGTCCACGCTGACCGTGGCCATCGATTGAGGCTCCTGCCGCCGATCGAACCCAATGGACAAGTCTCCGCGTGGTTCGCGTACTGACTACTCATTTAGCAGAGGAGAATCCGGCCTACGGCCCGGACTCCGACCTCTACAGCGCGATGGGATTTGTCCGCAAATCTCAGCGCCAGAGCGGACTCACGCAAAAGTCGAACGTCCCGCCGCCGACACCCCCGGCTCACTAACGCTCACCCCCAGAGCAGCCAGAAACGCGCGTTGCCGCAAAGCAGCGCGCGTTTTTCTTTTTTCGGCGCACCGGCGCGAGTGCATTTCGGTGTTTTCAGTCGTCCGACGTTTCAGCTACCGTCTGACATCGCGAATGGCACTTTCCCTCAACAAACCAAAACTCGATAACCTCGCTGACCAAATCTGGAAGTCAGCGCAGAGGCTGCGCGGCAAGTTCAAGCCGTACGAATACCAGAACGTTATCTTGCCGATCATCGTGATCCGCCGGCTTGAATGCGTGCTTCTGAAATGGCGTGCAGACAAGAAAGCAGAGATCCGAGCGAAGAAGCCGAAGATCACCGACAAAGAAGTCAACGCGCTGGTTAAGAAGCTGGAGCAGAACCCAGCGCAGGCGCCGTTTTCCAACACGACCGACTGGACCTTGCGAAAGGTCTATGAGGAAGACCAAACGCTTCTCGAAGAGAATTTCCGTGCCTACATCAACGGCTTCTCGAAGAACGTTGATGAGATCATCGAGTTCTTCAATTACCGAGCCACGATTGGCCAAATGGTTAAGAACAATCGTCTGGCTCCGATTCTAAATCAGTACAAGGAGTTGGAGATCGGCCCGGACATGCTCTCGGCGCTGGAGATGGGATATGTCTATGAGGAGTTGCTCCGCCGCTTTTCAGAACAAAGCGGCGAAGAGGCTGGGGATCATTTCACTCCGCGCGAAGTCATCCGCCTAATGGTGGAACTGCTGGAGATTCCCATCCCGAACCGCCACTTCTCAATCTATGATCCGGCGGCCGGCACGGGCGGTATGCTATCCGTAGCTAAGGAGCACTTGCTGGATCGGGCGGCGACCGCAGCGGAACGCGACCGGGTAGAGAACTTCCTCACCGTCCACGGTCAAGAGCTTTCGCCAACTAACTTTGCAATCTGCCGGGCCGATCTTCTTATCAAGAACGATCGCAAGACGACTGTGACCTATGGGAATTCGCTCATACTGCATGACGCGAATAGCCGTGAACCGGGAGACCAATGGCCGGAAAACAAATGGCATTTCAACCGCATGCTAAGCAATCCGCCCTTCGGTGTCACTTGGGGCGGCAAGGACGGCTATGAAACAGAAGCGCGAAAGCTGAAATCGACCCGCTACCGTGCCGGGATGCCGCGAGTCAATGACGGCGCCCTCCTCTTCCTGCAAACCATGCTGGCGAAGATGATCCCGGCACCGGAGGGTGGCAGCCGCATTGCGATCATCTTCAACGGATCACCGCTTTCGAATGGCGACTGCGGCGCGGGCGAAAGCGAAATCCGCCGCTGGATTCTGGAGAACGATTGGCTCGACGCCATTGTCATGCTGCCCGACCAACTCTTCTACAACACGGGCATCTTTACTTACGTCTGGCTGCTGCGAAACGAGAAACCGCCGAGCCATCGCGACCGCGTGATGATTATCGATGCGCGCCAGCAGTTTGAGGACGAACCAAAGTCATTCGGCAATAAACGCCATCGGATCACCGACGCGCATCGGGCGTGGATTGAGCGACGTCATCGGGACGGCTGGGCCGAAGGTTATGCGGATGAGAAGGTGAAGCTCTTCCGTCCGGACGAATTCGCCTATCACAAGGTTAGCGTTGTTTTCTGGCAGAACGACGAAGACGACCAGCCGGCGGTAATTACGGAGAAGTACGAAAAGGCTTTCACCGCCACGAACGTCGCCAAAGAACAAAGCTTCTACTGTCGGCAACCGTTCGCGAAAGCGACGGGCCAATTCTTCCCGCTGGGCGTGCAGCTCTTTTTGGCGTGCCGTGGTAAAAGTCTTTCTTGACTCCGTGTGTTGATAGACCTTTTTGACCCCCTCCACAGCGATTCGCCTTGCTGTATTTTCATCACGCCAGAGCAGCTTGGCTCCTTTGTCTTGAGTGGGAACGCCACACATTGCTAGCACCGCACTCAAACACCGAACTGTGTAAGCACCTCGACTGAAGCCGAACAGAAAGATGCGGTCGCCGGGACGCCAAAGTCGGATAGTGGCCGCATAGCAGTCGATGATGTTGCGCGTAATGCCGAGGCCCGTGGCTTGACTAACGAGATTGTAGAATGAACGCCCCACGGCTGCAATAATGCCGAAGCCCTCGTGACCTGGCGGCACGGTGCCTAGGCC
>CATPCN010000691.1 GCA_955652855.1 uncultured Chthoniobacterales bacterium
ATATTGTAAAGCATGATGGGCAATTTTGTTTCGCGCGCGATCGCTTGAAAATGTCGAAACAACCCTTCCTGGCTCGGCTTGTTGTAATACGGCGCGACGAGCAGCGCGCCATCCACGCCGAGCTTCTCGGCCAATTTTGTGTCGGCGACCGCGTGATGCGTCGCGTTTGATCCGGTGCCGGCCAACACCTGGCAACGTTTGTTCGCGATTGTGACCGCGAGGCGAATAATTTGTTCGCGTTCTTCGTGCGAAAGCGTGGGCGATTCGCCCGTTGTGCCGACCGCGATAATTCCGGTAATGCCCTCAGCGATCTGCGATTCGATCAATTTTTCGAACGCGGGTATGTCGATCTTGCCGTCGCGAAACGGAGTGACGAGCGCCGTGAAAGTGCCGCGAAACATTTCGGATTATTGTAGAGGCGGCTGTCCTCAGCCGCAATTGCGTTGTAGCCACGGCGCTGTGCGCCGTCTGAGTGTTTGCTGATCCGGACCGGCCACAGGCCGGTGGCTACACTTCAATCGCTCCTTCGAAAACAAAATCCGCCGGGCCGGTGAGCGTGACGTTTTTGAATTGCGCGCCGCTTTTATCAAAGCCGACTTGAAGCTCATCGCCGCCGCGAACAAGCACACTAACTGGCGCGATTGCGTTTTCGGTCGCGGCAAAAATCAAAGCGCTCGCCACCACGCCAGTTCCGCAGGCGAGCGTTTCCTCTTCAACACCGCGCTCATAAGTTCGGACCGCGATCGCGCGCGGCCCACGTTTCTCGATAAAATTTACGTTCGCCCCGGACGGGGAAAAAAATTCGTGCCGGCGAATCGCCGCGCCAAGTTTCGCAACATCGACATTATCGATCTTGTCGACCGGCAGGACGACGTGCGGCACGCCGCTGTTTATAAAATGCACGCGAAGTTTTTGTCCGGCGACGTCAAGATCGACATTAAGCCGCAGATCGCGCGGCTCGCTCATCTGCAAACAAACGAGCTCGCCCTCAATCGCCGCGCCAATCACGCCGGCCGGCGTTTCGAACGAAAGTTTTTTTAGCGGACCGGCAATGTGATTTGCAAACCGCGCGAAACAACGCGCGCCGTTTCCGCACATCTCAGCCTCGCCGCCGTCGCGGTTGTAGTAGCGCATTCGAAAATCCGCGCCATTCGAAGATTTTTCCAACAACAAAATGCCGTCCGCGCCCACGCCGCGATGACGATCGCAGATGCGAGAGATTTGTTCCGGGCCCAGTCGCAAATCGCCGGCGCGATTATCGAGCAATACGAAATCGTTGCCCGCGCCGTTCATTTTCGTGAAGCGAAGCATAAGCAATTGTCGTTTATCATAGTCTGAGGCCAAAGCCAATTCACGCGCACAAATTTCGTCTCGGATCCAAATTAATGCTGGAAAATCTCACGCCACTTCGATAGGACATTGCACGTGGACTTGCTCCTTCATTGGGCGCACCAGGGAGTCACAGCCTGAGAGCGAGCGTGAATCATGAGCGCTCGGCAAAAGATCAGCGACGATCAGAAGCTCGAACAGGCGGCACGGCTCGCGATCAAAAAATATCTACACAAAGCGCATCCGTCGCCGCGACAGGCGTGCCGAATCATCTCTCCACACCCAGTCCATAATGTCGTGGGCGTCACGGTCGGGCGAAAGAAAGTTAAGGACAAGAATACGAAGACGATTTGCATTCGCCTTTATGTGCGACACAAATTTCACCTTCCCCGCGGGTCGAAGTTTGCGTTGCCGAAAGAAATTGCAGGCTTCCCGACCGATATCATTGCCGTGGGCACGCCGCGACACACCTCAAACGGCGGTACGCTCGATCTCAAGCGTAAGCGCCCGGCCCGGCCAGGATGCTGGCTGACAGCGGAACCTCTCACGGAAATCTCGCTTGCGACGCAGGGGACATTCGGCGCGGTGGTCGAGGATGGAAACGGCGCGCTTTACATTTTGAGCAACAATCATGTGATCGCTAATGAGGATCAAAACTCAAAGGGCGACCTCGTTTATCAACCGACTAATGAGTCAGCCAACAAGATCGCCAAGTTAATCACTATCATCCCGCTCGATCGTTCGGGCGCGAACAAAGTCGACTGCGCGTTAGCGAAAGTGATTCAAGCAAAGGACGTGAGCGGAGTGCCGCTCGACCCAGTGGGCCCATTGAGCAACACCTCGCCGATGGATGCCCAGGTGGGAATGAAAGTCGAAAAAATCGGTGCAAGCACCGGGCACACGATCGGCACGGTGATTTCCACAAGCGCCGCTTTCAAAGTCGACTACGCCACCGCACCGGATTTGCTGCTGGCGGACCAAATCCAAATTGAAAACGGCGATAAAGATTTTTGCGGTCACGGCGACTCCGGTTCGCTCGTCGTTGACGTTGAAACAAAGCAAGCTGTTGGCCTTTTAACCGTAAACATGGATGGCTTCGCTCTGGCCAATCGCCTCAGCAACGTTATGGCGGCATTGAGCGCAAAATTAGGATCGCCACTACACCTGAAAATTTCCTAAACAAAACCCAACCCTACCAAAAAATGAAAACCTGCATCCTTCGTTTTACATTCGTCAGTTGCCTTCTCCTCGCACTGAGTAGTTGCTCCACCAGCACCCAAACCACCGCCAGCAGCGCATGCAGCCGAACCGCGCACGCAAGCCAAGCCCCCATCGAAATGTGCGCCGCGCAAAATTTCCCGTCAGGAAATATCAACGCCTATTTGCCGGTTAAATCGTTGATCAAAAAGGAAGGTCCGGTGGCCGTGATGTACATGCCAGCACAATGGCCGAACAGATCCAATCTTAAGGTCGGCTTCATGGACGATGACTACGGTTTGAAGAGCAAAGTGATGAGCAAGGCCCGCCAGTGGAGCAATTATGCCAACATCACCTTTTCAGAGAGTAGCGCCGCCGCCGCCGCCATTCGGATTTCTTTTCGCGGGACCGGTTATTGGTCGGTCATCGGCACGACCGCGAAGAAGGTTCCAAAAAATGAGCAGACGCTGAATCTGCAATTTTGGAACGGCGTGCCGGACAACGAAGTGCAGCGCGTCGTTTTGCATGAATTCGGACATACATTGGGCTTGTTGCACGAACATGAATCGCCACTCGCCCAAATTCCGTGGGACAAAAACGCCGTCTACAAATATTACACCGGGCCTCCGAATTGCTGCAAAGAGAAAAACCCGGCCCCGACATCGCGATGACGGCCTTCGATAAGAATTCCATCATGTGCTATCCGGTTTCAGATGCACTGACGGTTGGTCATTATGAAATCGGTTGGAACAGGGAATTGTCGGAAACGGACAAAACATTCATCGCAAAAGTCTACCCGAAGAAACCGTAGAATTTGTTTTTGCAGCCGCGATTAGCGGCCGGACAAGATCGACAATTCGCTCGGGAAGATTGGGGCTTTGCGCGTGCTCGGCAATTTCGCGGACGATCGCGCTGCCGATGACGACGGCATCGGCGAGCCGCGCGGCTTCCCGCGCTTGCTCCACATTTGAGATGCCGAAACCGACGGCGATAGGCAACGACGTGACGCCGCGAATCTCTGCTACCCGATCCGCGAGTGACGATGCCATATCGGTTCGTGCGCCAGTCACGCCTTCGCGCGAGACGTAATAAATAAATCCCCTCGCCTGTGCGCAAATTTTTGCGAGGCGCTCTTTCGGCGTCGTTGGCGCGACGAGTCGAATGTGAAAAAGCGCCTCACTTTTAAAATCGATTTCTTCGTCGGGCGGAAGATCGAGAATGAGCAGTCCATCGACCCCGACGATCTCTGCTTCGCGATGAAATTCCACGAATTGAAAAATCGGATTCATGTAGGTGTAGAGCACGATCGGAACTTGCGATCGGCGACGAATCTCGCGGACACATTCGAGCACACCGTGCACGGTTGCGCCCGCCTCGAGCGCGCGCTGCGCCGCGAGCTGATTGACAATGCCGTCGGCCAGCGGATCGGAAAATGGGACGCCGAGCTCGAGGATATCGGCGCCGGCTTTCTCCAGCGCGAGCGCAAGATCGACAGTTCGCGCGAAACTCGGATCGCCGGCGCAGATGTACGGGATAAAACCTTTGCGGCGTTCTGTGCGCAGCCGCGCGAAACAGTTATCGATTCGGTTTTGCATTACAGCGCTGGAACTTTGCGTCGCAAACGTTCAAAGTCGAACGTTCAACCTGCAAATGTCCGAGCACGAGAAAACGCTAACGATTAACGAAATCTATCACTCGATCCAGGGCGAGAGCACCTGGGCGGGGTGGCCGTGTGTTTTTGTGCGACTAACGTTTTGCGATTTGCGCTGCTCGTACTGCGACACGGAATACGCGTTTTACGAAGGAAAAAAGCAGACCCTGAATGAAATTGTCGATCTTGTAGAAAAGTTTCGTTGTCCGCTCGTCGAGATCACGGGAGGCGAACCGCTTCTGCAGAAAAATGTTCTCCCGTTAATGTCGATCTTATGCGATGCCGGTCACACTGTCCTCCTCGAAACGAGCGGCGCGCACGACATTTCGCGAGTCGATCAACGCGTGCATCGGATCATGGATTTGAAAACGCCGGGCAGCGGTGAAGCGCAGCGTAATCTTTTTTCAAACATCGAGCATCTCACCAAGCGCGATGAAGTGAAGTTCGTGATTGGTTCGCGCGAAGATTACGAAT
Organism: uncultured Chthoniobacterales bacterium; assembly: GCA_955652855.1. The sequence continues at coordinate 4,652 of CATPCN010000691.1, forward strand.
GGTCGCGCGAACAGATTGCGCGCTCCGATTTGTCAAAGCGTTGCGGCGCCGTTCTGCTTTCACCGATTTTTGGCCGGATCGATCCGCGTGAGATTGTGGAATGGATGCTGACCGACAAGCTCGACGCGCGGTTTCAACTTCAGATGCACAAATTCATCTGGACGCCGACGCAACGCGGGGTGTGATCAAATGCGCGCGCGATTGACGAAAGACTTTACGTTCGAGGCGGCGCAGACTTTGCCGAGCGCGCCGGAAGGCCACAAGTGCCGGAAGATGCACGGGCACAGTTTTAAGATCGAGATTTCGGTGGAAGGAGATGTCGATCCAAAATTCGGCTGGGTTTACGATCACGCCGAGATTTCCTCGGCAATGAAGCCCCTTCTGCAGCAGCTCGATCACTCGTATTTGAACGACATTCCGGGCCTGGAGAATCCGACGATCGAGAATATGGCGGCGTGGCTTTGGAAAAAATTGCAACCGCAATGCGCGGGCCTTTGCGAAATTGTGGTGCACGAAACGCCGACCGCGCGCTGCGTTTATCGCGGCGCTTAAAG
>CATPCN010000692.1 GCA_955652855.1 uncultured Chthoniobacterales bacterium
CCCGAGATTTTAAGGCGTGCCGGTAAGGCGGCTATCTTTGCCGCCGACGAGTTTTTCTTCGGTCGTATCCGCAACGAGCACACCCGCGCCGCGTACTTCATTGCCGTTCGACGGTTTTTGCAATGGGCCGAGGATCGCGGCCTAGAGTTGGTGCGCATCGCTCCAAGGGACGTCGGTCAATATTTGGACTGGCTGCAAAAAAGAAGTACTTCTATCGCGACCCGCAAGCAGCACCTTGCTGCGATCCGGCATTTCTTTGACGGGTTAGTAACTCGCCATGCGGTGATTCTCAATCCCGCACTGTCTGTTCGGGGCGAACGCTACCAAGTGGTCGAAGGGAAGACCCCGGAGATAACGATCAAGGACGCACGCGCCCTTCTTATGTCAACTGATACGTCAACGCTGGTCGGTCTTCGCGATCGAGCGATTATCGCGATTCTGATTTACACGGCTGCGCGCGCCGGTGCTGTTGCCGCCTTGAAGCGTGGTGGTTTTTACCATGCCGGCGAACAGTGGATGCTTCATTTCGAAGAGAAGGGTGGCAAGTCGCGTGAGATTCCCGTCCGGCACGACCTGGAGCAGATGATTTTTGAGTACATGGATGCGGCAGGTGTCCGAGACGCGCGAAAGGACACTCCCCTCTTCCGGACCGCTTATAGAAAGACCGGACATCTCACCAAGAATGGCATATGTGCCGTCGATGTTTGTCGGATGATGAAGCGAAGACTTCGTGACGCAGGGCTGCCCGGAATTCTGTCCCCTCACTCCTTCCGCGTTACGACGATCACCGACCTGCTCGAACAAGGCATCCCACTGGAAGATGTTCAACGTCTGGCCGGCCATGCCGACCCACGCACCACGCGCCTCTATGATCGAAGGCAAAAGAAAATCACCCGCAACATCGTGGAGCGGATTTCCATATAGGAAATTCAAGTGAGGTGTCAGCAAAAGATGAGAAGACTGCGTCGGCCAGCGCGTGGCCAAACGTCGGCCCTCTACGTCTGAGAGCACTTCGCAACGCGCCGTGGTTAACTGTGATCTAGGAAAACCGATCCAGATCGGTGGTCAATCAAAACAAAATGGTTCACCCAAGACAAAGATCACCTATCGCGCCAACACTGGACATCCTGCTCTTTTATTTTCGTCCCGCAAATTAGAACGGAGATGTGCAAATGGGGATTCTTTGCACACCCACCTGTTACGAACCGCTCCGCTGGCAACCCGCTGATCGCCTTACTCTGGTAATTGTAGCCTGAATTCGTGATCTCACCGTCCCCAATTGGACTTCCGTCCAATTTGATGGACATTTCTGGAAACCGATTCTTACATGCCGCTTCGAACTCGTTCTTGAGATCTTGGACACGACCTGATAAATCAATCTGGAGCCCACTTGTGCTCAAGACACGTAAGGGAATAAAGATGCTCTGTTCAAGAGTGCGTGGTATTGACGAAGGACGCCCGGTTGGAACAGGCGCAGGAGTACGACGTTCGATCGTCTTTCCAATCTTCTCGCAGCTGCCGCGAATCGTACCTAACTCGTAGTCCTCCATGCTCCCGAGCATGCGCCCGTCGCTAAGCTCTCGCTCGCGTGCGCAGTTCTGCTCCGGATCAGGAGAAGCATTAAATGCGGTAAAAATCACAGGTGCTGTCGTGCTTTGAATGATGTTTGTATAAGCTTCTTGACGTTGGCGTGTGCTGGCCCCTGCACAGACTGAAAGTCGCATGACGCGAGCCGGAGTTCGGACAGGTTGAGCACCAAAGAGCGGTGCGATGGTATTAAGTCCCTGTAACAGGGGATTAGTGTCATCACCAATTTGAATGACCGGAACATCGCAAATCGTCCTTCCGGCTGGAATCTGAGCAAAGCGTGGAGTGTAACAAGCTCCTATCAACGGCTCACGCCGTGAAATCTCAAAAGTCATCCAATCGAAAGGCGAGTCGTGATTGACGCGCAGTTTTATGCTGCCGAATTCGCCACTGTCCAAGACCTGTGGGTTGTTGAATCCCGCGTCATACCACTGAACGTTGTCCCCGACTACAAATTCATATTTGCCTCCGTTTGCATCCGTCCGACGGATCTCATACTTGCAGCACGGCACATAAGGTAGCCGTGTGTCGTACCATCCATCGACCTTCCGCACCGTCACTCGGAACGTGTCCTGACCGATCTCATTCACCGCCGCTGCGGGGAGTACTGGGCGGGTCGGAATATTTGTAGCCGTAAGCGCCTCGTAATCGGAGGCAAGCTTCAGCGCAGCTTTGTACTCGACCGACTCTGGGCCGAATTTACGATTTTGCCCAACTGTCGTGCCGACAGCAAGACAGAAGACCAGCAAGATAAATTGTGGCTTCACGACTTATTTGCGCCCGTCGCTTATGCCCTTAACCCGATTGATCGTAACTCAGCAGGATTAGTAAAGCCAGGAACGTGAACTGCCATCAAACCGGCTGAATACTGAGGAGTTGGTTTTGGGTAGTAAGAAATAAATCCTCCATCTGCCGTTTCGTAATGGATAACCGGTAGCTCGTTGCTTTGGCCTGGCAGAGCGATTTTGGTTCTGCTCGTGATAGCGAGGGTTCGCGCCTGCCTGCGCTGGTCCAGGCCATAGTGTCCACGCGCAAACTCGCCCGCTGCATGGATGACTGATGGTTCAATATTACCAACGGTTACCGCCGACGAATCGAAACAGCGCATTGAGATACCTGCTGCGCTGCCAGCGTCATTTCTCGCCCCCAGAACCGCGACGTAAGTTTCTATCGGGGAGTGGGATACGCCACTAAACGACTGTAGCCCTCGCTGGTGAAATGTCGCCTCCGCGGTTCTGAACTCACTGTAGCCGTTTCCAGCTTGGGCATAGTTAACGCCCTGCCCAAACGAGGGGTGAATGCCAAAGTACTTCAAAATATCGATCACAGCCGCGACAGCCCCGAGCAGTGCGAAAAAGAAAAGCACGGGGTTTGCCTCCGCGACGAACAGCCTTGATTGACTTCCCTCAACCAAGTTTCTCGCGGCAACCAACTTCACGTCCGTTGTCGAGAACGGGTTCCAACGAACGGAGCTTATTTCGGGAGCTGCAAGTGCAGAAGCAACAAGGAGTGATCCCTGCTTTATCCAGCTTCGGCGAGTTGCGAATTCTACCAACGCATCTTTTTGTCCCTTAATATGGGGCTCCATTGACTTAACTCCTTTAATGTGTTAAGTTTACGGGTGCTGCTGTTTTGGGAATCGGAAAGAGTGAGCAACGACGATTCGAGACGATTTCCCCTATACGCCCGTGGGAGGGCCAAGCTTCGAGCTTGTAGGGGGGACCGTCTCGTGAATTGGAGGCCTATCACAGTTCCGGCTCCATTTCTCGTCGCGAGTTTGCCGCTCGCGACCCTGGGGATGGCCCCCAAGTTCGCTTAGATTATACCAGCAACGCAGCCACACGCCGCAATTACTTTAGGAGGATGAACCAAATCGTACCTGTCCGGTTCGCACGATTCATAGCCCGCTTCGAACAGAAGTGGGCTTTGTTGTTTTTATGAGCATAGACTAGCCTGTATCACACCGCATCCGGAAGGCTGACCGTCAAATTGCGACCAGAGAGATCTACGCAGTGCCGACGCTCCAGCGTCCGATAGCGCGTCTTACGTCGTACCGATTTGAAGCGAAGTAGGCACCATAACGCCTATAATCCTAAGCGTGGACCAATTTCAGGTAGCCCATGTCAGGGTTCAGAATGTGGACCTGGTCATCATCTTCGTGAATCCCGACTTCGGCCACCGACCAGTCGCCCAGCAACAGCAAGTCATTGCAGCGCTTCAGGCGTGTGTGAGGGATGCTGGTTTGGCGGGGAATGTTGTCCCCGTATGGGAGGATTCAGTGGGTCGCTTGAATTTCATAGCGCCATCCAACCAGCACCCATTTTTCAGGAGTGTCACCTACTCACACTTATACTCCCAGGTCAACAAAACTTTGACGTGCGCCTAAGACACCTGAGGACTATAGAGTGAACAAAAATCATAATGTCTTCATCGGTTGGTCAGGGGAACGAAGCCGTCTAGTCGCGGAGTTCCTTCGAGGCTGGATAGCAATGGTAGTTCAGGCAGCAAAACCTTGGATGTCGGATACGGATATTGATAAGGGAAGCCGCGGCCTGGATGAGATCGGCAAGGCGCTATCAGATATTAAGGTTGGGATCACGTGCTTGACTCCTGAGAACCTGCATAAGCCTTGGATCTTCTTTGAAGCCGGAGCGCTTTCGAAAACCATCGATGACGGAACGCGATTGTGCACTTACTTAATTGATGGACTCGAACCGCACGACATCCGGCCGCCGTTAGGGATGTTTCAGGGAACGCGAGCGGTAAAGGAAGATACGCTCAAACTCGTTCAGACCATCAACCGGGCGGTCAGTGATGAGCCGATGCCGGACGAGAGTCTTGACAAGTTATTTCAGGCGATGTGGCCGAGCTTGGAGCAAAGATTGAAAACGCTTCCTTCTGCCGAGGAGAGTGTCCCTGCGAAGCGAACGCAGGAAGACATGATAGCCGAAATACTGGAAATCGTTCGGGACGCTAGCCGGAAGGGTCCAGCCGACATTCTAACGGGGATGGCAGCGGGGGTGGGTGTAGCCGGCAAGGGAATGGCGACAATTGTAGAGCCCATCATGCCAACCCCGCCCCTATTCGCAGTACCACCAGAACAGCCGCCCGACAATGGGCGCTGAATTGACATAGCGAACAATGTGCCGTGCGGTTTACGCACGACCGCTACTAACATTAAAGCCCGGCTCCCAGGACCGAGTACTCGCGAGACAACCATCCTTTTGATGGTCTGAGAAGAACGGGTCTCTTCTTTGTCTGGCGGTTCCTCTACTGGAATCCAATAAAATTTCTTCTCAAGATCTTGCCTGGTGATGAATGTGAAATCGCGATTCTTCTTAAATGGCCATACCGACGAACGATACTCGACCGTAACCACCAGCTTTGCGCTCTTTATCTTCTTAGTAGTCCAGAAGAGATCGAATGATTTGCAATACATAGTGAATTTGTGATGAGGACTTAAGTGTTCAACTTCGTTGCTGTTCGCGAAGTCGAAGCTCTTGAGGAATGGGCCTTCGTCCGTTTTTATGTGAGTTACACGGCAGGAGTAGTTCACGTGATTGACGTTGAAGGGGCCATCGTTTGTGACAACAAACCGTGTTTCCAAGGGCAACTCCGCGTTGAGACTCATGTACGGCTCCACCGAGACGTCCTGTCGGAACTGCGTCAACCCCCAAAACAAGCTCACTAACGCTGATGCAGTGCCAAGAAATGACAAAGAGTACTTCCACGCCGGCTTAACTCGCTTAAACCTCGCCGCACGAGGCAGCGGTTTACCCAGTTCCGGCGGCGGACTCGTCTTGGTAGCGATGTGCGTATTTCGCTTGGGTGATCGTCTTGACGCCTTAGGCATTACATGAGAGCCTTCGAAGTCTATTTTATTGTTGCTGGGCCACCACAGCGGGACTTAACCGCTTCGACAAGTTCGCACCTTGGAGTGCGCGGCCCAAAATAAATTTCAGCGAAACAAATAAGTGCTGGCATGTTCCGGTGCTCAACGTTCGAAAGAACGTCCCACGACGTGCCGAATTGATCTTTAGGTGTCTGATCAAACGTGCTCACAACCGCACCATCTCTGCAAGAGCTCTGGCCACTGAAGGAATGGTCTGCGATCTTAGCAGGCCAGAATTCTCCAGAACCGCTGTGTATGCCACTTCGAGTTCAACTTGCGTGAGAGATTCGAGTCGCGATTTTAACTGAACTGCGTGAAGGCTATTCTCGCAGCTCACCCGTACGCCGACACTTGCGACGGCAAGCAACAGACCCGCCCAACCAAGATAGCCCTCAAGCCCAAGAGGATTATTAGGATTTGAAGCCGGCAGCTCTATGGCCTCCATCTCGTTATTCAGGAGTCGATCTAGCATACCCTGACCATAGAATGCTGCTTCCGCGGATTCGTCAGAACCCTGAGTGCAGCACCCCTCAAGCGTTCTCCAAGCAACGACGGCAATAGCTGTTCCAAAGACGTAGTGCCCGGTTCCTTTTCCCGTTGCGTCAACCGCATTTGGCAACAGCGTTCCCCGCTCGGCTGCGCTAGCCTGGGCAAGAAGAAACTGCCGGAGCGTATTAATCAGGTGAGGGTGGATTTTCGAAGGAAGTGCTCGCGAAACGAACGGCAGTAAGGCCCAGACTGTGGCCCACTGGTTTGTAACATCAAGTCCATAGCCATACGGATCAGCCCATATTAGGGCCGAGCTGACGCCACTTGGCACGCTACATAGATCTTGAAGCGCCGTACGAACGCGAACCAAAGCTCGCGATCTGAGGCCTGACGGCGTCGATTCCAACATCGCCGTGTAAACGGCGGAGCAATAATAGACCACGAAGCGCCGCGTGAGCGGCGATTGGTGGCGGTCGAAAAGTAGACCACCACACTTCAGTTCCAGAACATTACAGGGTAGTTGTGTTTGTGGGACACCAGGAGGTGTACAAGG
>CATPCN010000693.1 GCA_955652855.1 uncultured Chthoniobacterales bacterium
ATTCCCGATCCAACCACGGCGTGGATCGACATCTTTAACGCCGAGCCGACGCTGAGTTTGATCTGCACGATTGTCTATCCAATCACGCGTGAGCCATACGATCGCGATCCGCGCGGTCTCGCCGAAAAAGCGGAATCCTATTTGAAGAGTACAGGCATTGCCGACACCGCGTTCTTCGGACCGGAAGCGGAATTTTTCATTTTCGATGAAGTGCGTTTTAACTACAGCGCGAACTCATCCTTCCATCTCGTCGACAGCGTCGAGGGACCTTGGAACAGCGCGCGCGAGGAATTTCCAAATCTCGGCTACAAAATTCGGCCAAAGGAAGGCTACTTCCCTGTGCCTCCGATGGATACTTTGCAGGACATCCGGAACGAGATGTGCCTCGAGCTGGAAAAAGCGGGCGTCCCAATCGAAAAGCAACACCACGAAGTGGCTACCGCCGGCCAGGCCGAGATCGACATTCGCTTCGCGCCGTTGCGTGTGATGGGCGACTCGCTCCGGTACTACAAATACATCGTTCGCAACGTGGCGAAGAAGCACAACAAGACGGTGACGTTCATGCCGAAGCCGCTTTTTGCCGATAACGGCAGCGGGATGCACACGCACATTTCGCTCTGGAAAGATGGCACGCCGCTTTTTGCCGGAAACGGTTACGCGGGCCTCAGCGAGATGGCGCTCTTTTTCATCGGCGGAATTTTGAAACACGCGCCGGCGCTCACTTGCATCACGAATCCCACGACGAACAGCTACAAGCGTCTCGTTCCCGGATTTGAAGCGCCGGTCAACCTCGCATACTCCGCGCGCAATCGTTCCGCTGCGATCCGCATTCCTACTTACTCCGCAAATCCGAAAGCGAAACGGATCGAGTTCCGCACGCCTGATCCTTCGGCGAATCCCTACATCGCGTTCTCCGCGCTCCTGCTCGCGGGTCTCGATGGAATTCAGAGCCGCATCGATCCGGGCGATCCGCTCGACAAAAATCTTTACGAACTTCCGCCGGAAGAACTCGCGCAAGTTCCAAGCGTGCCCGATTCACTCAGCGGCGCGATCGCGGCGCTCGAAGAGGATCACTCCTTCCTACTCAAAGGCGATGTCTTCAATTCCGACTTCATCGCGAACTGGCTCGAGATGAAACAAAAAGAATACGACGCGCTCCGACTGCGGCCGCATCCCTACGAGTTCTCGATGTACTACGACGTTTAGGTCCTATCGGAGGCCGTCAAAACGGTAGACAAAGATCGCGTAACCGATTTGATCAACCAGCGTGCAATGTTCCAAAACGCTTTGCCAGATATCATGAATATCTCGACCTAGATAAACGCCGGAAAGGTTGGTCGCGCTGATCGCGATGTACTGACCGGGCTGCAGATCAGTCGTAAAGTTATTGAGCGCTTCCCGATAGCGTTCCTCCGCCTCGAGTGCATCGTAACGAGACGATTCGAACTCATAACCGCCGAGGATTCTCGGAACGTTCCAGTGTCGGATTTGATAGAAGCGCGGGTCCGCCGTGCCAAAGCAGCAAAGCCAAATTGGCTCGTCGATGTTTCGTTGATCGAGCCATACCTTCAAAGCTTTGAGCTCCTGGCCCCAATCGAGATTGGAATCGACGAGATTCTTGACGCCATTGCGGGGCCCGCCGCTGAGCTCGTTGAAGTAGGCGAGATAATGGGGATGAATTCTCGCGGGCCGCCACGGCGGAGAAAGAACCAGTAGAGAGCTGATAACGAGCAGCGATAACGAAACAAACGCGCTACTCCAGCGCCAATTCCGATCAAGCTTTCGCCATTCTACTGCGAGTAAGCCGCACAATACATAAAGGAATGGATAAATCGGCAGCAGGTAACGATGCCCGATGTTCACGTGCGCGAAAATTGCAACAAACCAATAAAGGATGACAGGGCCAGCGATAAAGATAATCCAGCTCTCTGACTTATAGCGAGCGAGCGCGAAAATGATCGCCGCTGCTATCGCCAACAATATCGGCAGCGGCGTCTTGAGCAGGAATGTCCAGAAATAATAACTGCGGAAGCCGCTCTCTGAATATTCGCCGCGCAAGAACGCGCCGCGGGCATGCGCCTTTTGTGCGAAGTGAGCAAATCCATAAAGATAAGCTTCCGGCAGGAGCTTGTATTTGCTCGCGAATAAGATCAATCGTCCGCTGGAGCTGAGCGGCCTCGCTGCGATTCGTCGCTCCAAGTTCGTGTCGAATTCAGCGCCTCTTTCCGGCGGAATCCCTTTCGGCCATAATCTGAGTTCTGCTGTCAGAGCGGCGTCGCGGTATAGCTCGGCCGCAAGCGGAAAATATCCGGCTTGTCGATCTAATGACCGAGCGGTGGGCTTTTCGCCTCCGTCAAAAACCGCAGATTCCATTTCCGCAGCTTCCTGTGGATTTTTCGCCGCCGAATAATGGAAACCGTAAGCCGCCCAGACGATCAGAAAAACAGCAAGGCCAGCCGCAATAAACAGAATAAGCAGCGCCGTCATTCTACTGAGAAACCCTCTTAGCTTAATTTTTCCAGTTGCCCTTAGCGACCACTCTTTCGACGAAACCATTCGCGCGAGCGCAACAAGCAAAAACATCGGTATAAGCAGCACCGCTGAAAATTTCGTTACGAATGCCAACGCGAAAAAACTTAGGAACAAGATTACGCTCGCGCGTTCTATGCGACGACAAACGCGCCAAAAAAAATAGATGGCGCCGAAAATGAATAAGGTTATGCCCAGATCGGTTGTCACCAATCCGCTGTGCGCGACCATGTTCGGATCGCAGCAAAAAAGCAGCATCGCCAACGCTGCGCCGGCAAAACCGAACAGCTCACGTGCCCAAAAGTACACTAGAACTGCCAACAACGCGCCAAGTAACAGGGTGACCATGCGCCCACAAAACAGCAATTCGTTGGCGTCGTTGTAGAAGTCCTTCCCGCTAAGCTGCGTCGTACCCGGAACTGAATATGGATCTCTTACCCTGGCATCTTTTTCGCTTAAGCGTTGAAGCGCCTCGTTACGTATGCCGTAGAAGAAGAAGTGACCGAAATTCCATTGCTCATCCATGTTCGCAAGGGTGCTCGCCCATGCCCTGCGGAGCTCCCTTGCACTATCGGTCAACCTGTCGGAATTCGTGAAGTTATGCGCCACCAAGTTCTCTCTAGTCAACTCGACGTCCGCTGGCCAAACGCGGTGCCACAACAGCGGGAGTGCCGCCAACTCTTTAATCAGCGGTGGGTGCTCGGGACCCAGCCTGTAGTCGTTCCATCGCAAATAACTGTAGCCGGCGGACAAATTCGCGGTTTCATCGTAGGTCGCCGAGCTAGAGCGAGCAAAACAGATAACGAGGAACCCGAAGACTGAACAAACCGTCCCCACAAAAAGTCCCTCAAGAAAATGTCGGCGGTTGATCATTTCTTCGGAATGTCGATCTTATCAAACGCTAGTCGAGCGATTCAGCGCTTTTTTCCTTTACAACGAAGAGAGCCGGTTTTCGGGAGGTTCAAAAGAGCTCTGACCCATTCATGAGTGATGAGTGCTTGCCAAGCGCAATAGCCATCCTACAAGATACCCTGGATGAAAACAGGAAGGACGACCGAGTTTCCGACAAGGAAAAAGCACAGCCCATTCTCCGGCTCGTCGCGAATTAGCGCAGTAACCGCGCTAAGTCTGTTAATCATCGTCGCGGTCGGGGCCGTGCTTCGTTTTCACTTACTCGAAGTACGCGGCTTCAATGACGAAGCGGCCCGCTGGACGTTTGCAAGTTTAGCTTGGGGCAACTTTTGGAAAGAGATGTGGCGAGATGAAGCGAACATGGTCTTTTACTATCTCCTACTG
>CATPCN010000694.1 GCA_955652855.1 uncultured Chthoniobacterales bacterium
AATCTATCCGATCGTTGCAGCGGCCGCCCCACCGGAAGCGATGGTTCATCCGGTCAAATCGTATGTCGATCTTATCGAGGAAAAGATCGACATCTTCGCCGTCGGTCCCGGTTTGGGAAAATCGCGCGCCGCCGAAATTCTCGAGCTCGTGCAGCGCGCCAAGCAACCAATGGTCGTGGACGCCGATGCGCTCAATATTTTGGCGAGCAAACCAATCGTGTTAAGAAAATGCCGCGGCCCACGCCTTCTCACGCCGCATCCCGGAGAAATGAAACGCATCTTTCCGCACAAGAAGTTATCGCACGCTCAGATCGCCACAAAATTTTGCGCTAAATATCCGGTTACTCTTTTACTTAAAGGCAGCCGCACCATTGTCGGCGAACGCAAACAGCCGCTGAGTTACAACACGACCGGAAATCCGGGAATGGCAACCGGCGGCATGGGCGATGTTCTCACCGGCGTTTGTGCTGCGCTCGCCGCGCAAGAATTGTCGATGTACGAAGCGGCGCGTTTGGGAGCGTGGCTCTGCGGGCGCGCCGCGGAAATGTCGATCTTTAACGGCAAGACCAGCGAAGAATCGCTCTTGCCGCGCGATGTGCTCGATCATCTCGGCGCCGCCTTCAATGATCTGAGGCGCTGATCACTTTCTGAAAGGGCGGATCGTTTCGAATCGGATCCCATTCCCACCGCACCTTGAGATCGTTCACCGTTATGCTGTAATCGGCGCTGTCGACCGCACCCGGCGTTTTCAATAATCGTTCGATCAGCGGAAATCACCGTCGCGATTCTTTCGCGGGCGTTTTCGGTTGGAGGCTTTCCGCGAGGGTTTCAAAGCGCGCATCCCCGCGCAACGAATCCCAATAGGGATGGAGGCGAAGCCGCCCGTAACTGAGATAACCGGGAAGCCGAATCGCCTCTTTCAATTGCTGCAGCGCGAGCTCGTTTTCCCCCGTCCAGGCGTAGATCACGCCGAGATATGTGATCATATGAGAACCGTAATCGAATCCTTGGCGACGGGCAATAATTCCACGGCACGGCGTCCTTCGCGAATCGCATCCTCTTTTCGACCCGAGCGCAGCGTCAATCATGCCGAGCACACAAAGCGCAGGCGCGAAATCAGGTTGCGCGCGTAAAGTTCGTTCCACTTCCGCACGCGCGGCCGTAAAAGCAGCGCGCGCCGCAGGAACATCACGGCGCATGCGCGCGGTGAGCGCTTCGCACCAAGGCCGCGGGAAACTGATACCTTCGGTGGTAATTCCGGTGGGCCCGATTATAGCCAGCGCGCGCGATGCCGCAGCGGCGTCCCGTTCGCACAAAGCAAGATAAAGCCATTGATCGGCGAGGCCCTTGGCTTCCGCCGGATCTTCCGTCACGATCGCGTCGATCGTTTCATGAAGCGGTCGCGGATCGGCGCGCCATTCTAGGTCGACCAACGCGCGCGTCACGCACGTGTCCGGATCATGCGGAGCGATCTCGAGCGCGCGATCAAGCACCGCAGTCATATCGGAAAACCGGCGCAAGATTTGATAGCTAAGCGACAGTTGTGCAAGAATAACGGAGTTCCGCGGATCGAGCTGGAGAGCCTTTTCCAAATTATGCACCGAATCATCCCAGTGGCCCCGGCGCCTGTCGATGTACGCGGTTAAGGCAAAGACTTGCGGGTTATTTGGAAGAACGCGCCGCGCATTGGCCAGCTCTGCGCGGGCCCGTTCGTAGTCGAGGAAGCAACGGTAGTAATAACCAGCGAGCGCGAGGTGGGCGTCACCGGAATCGGGTTTCAAACGCAACGCCGTTTGCACCGCAGTATCGGCCATCGTGCGACGCTCCGGCGTATGATCCAACCCGTAGAAATAAAAATGATCGTGCGCGAAGGCGAGCTGACAATATGCCAGCACAAATTCCGGATCGCGCGCGATCGCTTCCTGCAAAAGTTGGATCGCCTGCGTGAGTTTGCCGCTCACTTGCGCGTTGAATGCCAGGCCGGACAAAATTTGGTTTGCCCTCACGTACAGGTCGTACGCAACAAGGTCCTTTGTCGGCTGTTCTTCGATCGCGGCTTTCTCTTCCGGCGAAAGTTTTGCGCGAAGTTGCGCGACAATTGTTCGTGCGACCTCGCTTTGGATGGCGAAGACATCGGACAGATCGCGATTATAAGCTTCGGCCCAGAGTTGTGTGCCGTTGCGCGCGTCAATCAGTTGCGCGCTGACCCGCACCTTGCTTCCGGATCTTCGCACGCTGCCTTCCACCACATAGATGACGTTCAGTTCGCGGGCAATTTGGGGAAGGCTTCGCTTGCCCTCGTCGCGATAGCTCATCACGCTCGTGCGCGAGATCACCTTGAGGGCCGCCACTTTCGCCAGATCGGTCAGAATGTCGTCCTGCACGCCATCGGCGAAAAACGTATTCTCTTTTTCATCGCTGAAATTTTGGAACGGCAGAATCGCAATGCTCTTTTCGGGCGCGACTGATTGCGACACACGATTGTTGTACAGACGTTGATATCCGAGCGCCGCGATGACGACGAGCAGCACGCCGATGATAAAAAAATCGAGTGTTCGTCCGGTCGTGCGCCGGATCGAGCGCCCGGGAGCGACATCTTCGGTGCGTATGATTCCTTCCGGCGTCAGCTCGAAAGCCCAGGCCAGCACGAGCGCAATCGGAAAACCGAATATGAAAAGCACGACGACCAAGCGCACCGCCCAATTTGGAATTTCGAAAAACGGAAAAACCTGCGTCGCGATTTGGATGAGCAACCAGCTAACAAACCCGTAAGCAACGGCGACCTTGTAGACATTGCGTCGTTTGAGC
>CATPCN010000695.1 GCA_955652855.1 uncultured Chthoniobacterales bacterium
ACCAATCCGCCACAAGGGCGGATTACCAATCCGCCACAAGGGCGGATTACCAATCCGCCACAAGGGCGGATTACCAATCCGCCACAGGATACCATCCTGCCCCACAATTTATCCTTGGGCGCTTCCGCACTCCGCGCAGAACTTCGCCGGCTTCGGAATCGAGTGGCCGCAATTAATACAGAACTTCGTTGCGCCGGCGGCCGCCGCCGCCGGAGCGCCAGGTTCAGTTGGACCTGCCGGTGCTGCTCCCGAGCTTTGAGGGCCGGCCGGAGGCGGCTCCTGCGGCCGCATCGCGTTCATCATTGTTTGACCCATGGCCATGCCCGCGCCTAAACCCATGCCCATTCCGGCCGCTCCACCGCCGCCTTCGTTGGCCGCGGCGATCGGCATGGACTGCGCCACCTGAAACTGCGTGTACTTGTTCATGTCGCCGATCATGTTCATGCTGATGCGCTGATCCAGCATCTTTTGCAGCTCGTCCGGCAGCGAGAGGTTCTCTACAACGAAGCTCTCCAGCGACAAGCCGAAGTCGGCATAGGCAGGCTTCAGATTCTCCGCGATCTTCTGGCCGAGCGCTTCCTGGTTCGCCGCCATGTCCAGAAAAGGCACGGTGCTTTGCGCGAACGAGTCGGTCATGCGCGCGACGATGGTGTTGCGCAGTTGCCCTTCCAGATCGGCCACGCGATAAATATCGCGCGTGCCGCTGATCTTCTGGTGAAAGATCTTCGGATCGGCGATCTTGTAAGCGTAAATACCGTACCCGCGCATGCGGATGGCGCCGAATTCCTTGTCGCGAATCGTGATCGGCGTCGCCGTGCCCCAGCGCTGGTTCGTTTCCACGCGCGTCGAGAAGAAATACACATCCGACTTGAAAGGCGACTTGAATGCCTTGTCCCAATTCATGAGGTAGGTCAGAATCGGAAGAGTCTGGGTGCTGAGCGTGTACAGGCCCGGCCCAAACACGTCGGCGATCTTGCCCTCGTTGACAAAAATAGCCATCTGCGATTCGCGAACGGTGAGCTTGCCGCCGTTCTGAATCTCCATGTCTTCCATGGGGTAGCGGTAAGCCAATATGCCGTCTTCCGGCTCGGTCCAGTGGATTACATCTATGAACTGCTTTGAAAGGAAACTCATACGTTTTTGTCCGGCTCCTCAGAGTATACGCCAGATGCGGCAGTTTTGTTCCACCAGAGGTTGCCGATACAACACCTTCAAGAACACTGTGGCACGGGCATTCTTGCCTGTGTGGACCTTAAAAAAGCGGTTTTTCACAGCTAAGCGCAGCGCTTATCGCCGTCTCCGGTCTCCGGCAGCCGCGTCGACAACTATTTCTTTTTCCCGTATGGATTCCCTCCGCTCGGTGTCGCCGCAGCCGGTTGCGCTTGGACAGGTGCAACGCTTGATTGCGGGCCGGGAACCTTATGAACGTTCAGCATGTAGTACTTCAAACCCGGATCGTAATACAGGTGATACGCTAGTCCGGATGCAACGGATCCATCTGGCATCGTCTGCGATGCTAAGGTCAGGAACATTCGGCCAAGGACGCTCCTGGCAGTCTCACTGGCCGCTGTCATGTTCACGTGTGCCGAGAGCATTAGATTCAATGGTGCGCTGCCCAGCCCAATCTTGCCGCCGGACCCTTGCGAAACCTGCTGCAAGACGGCCTCGAGAGTCTCAGCGGCGGTTCTATCCTTAAGCGGCAGAGTGACCTTGGTGTCGAGTGCCGGTAGTACGTTGATCAACGCCCCGGATGCGTCTCGTACCTGCATCGGCGTAATGTAAAAGGCGCCGTTCGATAATGTCGACCGGTAAACGCCGGGGAAGCCCTGTCTTGCATGTTCAGCGATCAGCGTATCGACAAGAGGGGAAGCATTCCCGACGCTCGCCGGCGGGTGTCCCGGCTGTTGCGCTACTCCCGGTACATGGCTAAGGTCAACTGAAATCTGGCCGCCGCGCGGAACCAGGATATGGGCGGCCGGGTGAGCTGCTTTTTGAGCCGGTGTCATAACCGTTTCGGCAACATCGCTGATATCTCCACCGTATGCATACGGCACGTCTTCATAATTGATTGCAATGCCAAGGTGCCTTTCCAGTTGCAACGCCGCCTGGGCTAACGCCCGTGGATCGCTGACCGTGATAGTGGATAACGTCTGGCCAAAGCTCATCGATACCACTGCGAGCGCCGCCACCACTGCGATTCGCAACGCACTAATTGTTCGTTTGTGCATAATAATTAACTCCCTTAATATTAGAAATCGATTTAGCAAAAGCGTCTCATGGCCACGCTTTCTGCATCGTCTGTCCATCCCTCGTGGAGGTCACGTTGCTGTAATCGGGAATGCCCTCGCCTACCGAACCGTTGGTGTACATGGAAAGACTGTTGTTGTAGCCCCGCGTAAAGACATACATTGCCTGTGGCACATTCGTAGAGCACGGCGGTCGAAAATTCATACGGTAGTACGTAACAGCGTGCGTCGTGTAACCCACATAGTCATCATCCCAGTTATTTGGAAAATAGAAGCTGACGTTCCACACGCCGCCGCTTAGGCTGGCCGGCGGAACCGCCGAGCCGGAGAAGGTGCAGGTATCTTGATAGGCTCCGAATCCGGGTTGCTCCGTTACCTGCCTTCCGTCCAGATTCACATTGCTTGTCAATACTTGCCTCCATTGCCCCACAGTGGCATAACTGCCTGTGCTCCAACCCTGGAAATTTGTAGTCTCGCCGGACGGTATGTCCGCAGGTTTTGAAAAGCTGGTACTGAAGGATCCAAACACGCTATTTTCGGTGGCGGCGCTTGGACCCACCAGATCGCAGCCGCCGTTTTCAATATTCCCTGTCAGAGTGACTTGTGGTGCAACCTCGCAGTTGGGGTCCGTGCCGGGTTGGGGATTGCTGGCCGTCAAACTTATTGAAGTCGAACCGTTAGAACTAAAGATGCCGGGACTCGGGCTTATTGTGCCGCTAACCGTGTAGCGTTGACTGACGCATCCGGAAACGTTTGTGGAAACCGTACCGGTCACGTTATAGGAAGCATCTGAAGTGATGTTCCACGTCCCGCCGAACTGGTCGCTCCAGTTTCCAATACACTGGCGGCATGGAACTACATCCGGACATGGTCGCCCGGTGCATCCTGGATCGCCGGTAAACGACTGAGCGGAGGCGAGCAATCCGCTCCATAAAACGATCGTACAAATCAAGGCCGGCCAGGACGCCCGGAGCCATCCCGGCAAGGATAGAGGTATGGAATGTGTCATTAAATCTCCTTTCTGTGAATCACCGATATTCGCAATACAGACGTTAGTTGGGACACCGGCACAAAAGGCTAATTTTACCTGGAATGGTTACCGCTGGTTACAATCACGAGGAAGTTCGTATTGCGTAGTCTAATAAATCAAAACAGCGCCGCCGTCAGAGTGATACTACGCGGCTATATCTGGAGCATACCATCCAACGTTTCAACGGTCAATACGCACGAATAATACCATTTTAATTATTTTTGAAATGTAACCGTTACCCCTCCCGCCGCTTAATGTTTTGCCGAGCGCGAGCCCATCGGCTGCACGCTCAGGTATTATCGATAGTTAAGTGCCATTTCCAGTTTTCGATTCGAATTGTTTCGAATCGGGCTCGGTCTGGTTTGGCCTATTTCAGAAAATTATAGCGTGCCGCCATATGCGCGATCGCCAAGTCTTACGGAGCATCCAGGAACCCACGCTTCAAAACATAAGTCTGGAAAAATGTCCACGGGCTTGATTGACCCACCTCGCACCGTAGCCAGGTCAATGACCAGAACCAAAGCTCTAAAATGTCCGATCATCAATCGCCGACCCGAGTCGTTAGAAAACGAGCACTCGAACCACCAATGCTTCCCATAAGTTCCATCGAACGGCCTTGCCGTACTCGCACGTCACGCCGCCCAGCGAACAGTTTTCATCCCCTCCAGTGTCGGCGCGCAGCGCCGAAATCGCGGGTCACACACGGTTCAAAAGACTTCCTCTCTATCCTTCCATCACTTTACGCACCTCAGCCCATAAAGCCTCATCCAACCAATGGTAAAGTCTATGCAGGATAGGGCCGCGCCCTATCTGGAAGAGATTGGCTTCGTTTTGCAAAATTTCAGAGCTGGCATCCGCCAAGCACTCGGTTGGGTTCGTTTTCCCTAGTCTCTATTCGGCAGCCGCGCCGCGATCCGGTGGCTTCGAATTCAAGAGCCGAAGGCGCGCCCTCCGTGACTTGCTGGTCTCCGCCACCTCCGCGAATCGAATCTCGACCCGGGAAGAAGAGAGGGTGTAAAACGAACCGAATCCCAGGAACGGACACACGGCAGCGATTTTTTCACAGCTTCTATAGCACCGGTATTTGGCGGCTAGCTGTATGCTGAAGTCTCAATGAAATCCTACCGGCTTAGGGAGCCCTTTGTCGCGATGTCTCGCGACGATGGCGGTAGCCTGAAGCTATTTACATTGCCACGGGGCTCACTCGTTTCCGTGGGAACCAACTCGCTGGCAGCCGGATTGGTGGACGCGAAATGGGACGGCCGCACCATTTCGATGTTTGTCCAAGATTTAACAACGCGTTCCGATTTGGCCCACATTACTGACCCTAGGTCCGCGCCAAATGCCCAACAAGACCCAACTGGAGCTATCCAAGATTAGTGCGGCGCTTTCCCCAGCGGTAGAGTCCGCCACTCCCGAAGAATGGAGGAAACTCGTGCAAAAAACAATCAATCGCATCGACCAGTTGCT
>CATPCN010000696.1 GCA_955652855.1 uncultured Chthoniobacterales bacterium
GCCTTGATCAACAAACGCATCCAGCACGACAGGACATTTTTTGATGCGCTCCGCCGTCTCGGCTTCGCCGGACAGAGCGGCTTCGGTAGTCTGACGGCGCGCGATGCTGGAGTTGCGTTCGCTGCCGCCGTGAAGCGCGAGTATGATGGCAAGCCGACCAAGCGGGAGCGCGCCCTTGCCATCAAGCAGCTGATGTGCAAGCTCGACGTTGCGCTATCCGACATCGAGGACGCATTGTGACGAGCAAACCGAACCCATGATCTGCCATTTGCTCGGGGCGAAGACAAATGCGGCAACCGTCCCCAGCGATACTACCCTGCAAACCAGAGCGACACACCGGGTTTGTTCGGACCTTTTAGATGTCCTGGTCTCGTCCCTTTGACGATCCCATTCCCCTGCCCGCGGTCGCCAGCTCATAACCCTCAAGGACGCCGCGAATTATATCCAGAAGCTTCCCAAGGCCGAGCAGGATCTCGAGGAGTGGCAGGCCGCGGTCGAAGCCCCTGCTTCTGGTCGTCGAACTCAACGGGCTGACCATGATGGCGCGCATCGACATGCTGCGAGCATTGATCACCTCGTGCGGGAGTTTAATTCATCGCGCAAAGACGCGCATTGGGGAAAGCGGCAGCTTAAGAGGGACCAATGACGACTCGATCGGTATTGGCGAGAGGTCGCGATGCGACGCCTAGCGGGCCTGATTGCCTTGAGTCCGATCTAGCGAAGCGCGAATTTCGGCAACAGCTTTGTCGCAATATTCATTCAGATGCTTAAGTCTTTGCTCCTGCGCCCAAAACTCAACCATGTGAGTTGCGGCCTGTACTCGGTTGAAGGCGACAAACTCGTCAACGGACCAAGGCAGCTCAGCGGACATCGATTTGAGATCGTGACGGTTCATCTTACTAACTCGCGTGCTTTGTCCTTGGCGCTGATCTTTTCATTGACGGTCGCCTTTTAGGACTTATTGGGGCGCTTCCGGGCCGCTTCGATGGCCAGAGCCAAATCGGTGTGTATTCCCCGCGCGGGGCAACATGCGGGCACGGTTGAAAACATGGGTTTGTCGTTTGCGGCAATCCGGATTGCCCCCACAACGCAGAAGTGGACGTCAGCAGTTTTCCCGACGATGTGACCTATGGAGATCTGCAACCCCGCATGCTTTGCACGTGTGCGATCATCGCGGCGCCGACGTTGGCCCGTCCTGGCTGCATCATGGCTGATGGATCGCGCGCCTTCGACGATCCCATTCCCCTGCCCCGCGGTCGCCAGTTTGTGTGAAAGGTTAAGAGCTACCTTGAATCCCGAAAGCGCCGATACTTTTGCCGGGGTGGCTCAGCATAGGATAAGTCGTCGTCATCTAGAATCTTCGGAACTAGTTCGTCCCTCAGATCCTTCTCCATCACAACACGCACAAGCTTGGTACGGGATATTCCGCGTTCTTTTGCTGGGTTCTGCAGATACTCAATTTCCAAAGGAATAACGACATTCTTGACGGTCATAACATCTCCCCCGATGATGTCTCTGGCCCCCGTCCCCCTCCACTGCTGACCGGCAAATGTGGTGATAGTTTGTGTGACACTATCGGGCCATCTGGACTCTGCTCGGCCGATGGTATCCTGGTCGCGCGGTCGACACGAACAAAGGAAGTTGGCGACGTCGACCACCTCAAGGTGTTGCTTGTCGATGAGTGGTTCACGGAGAACGATCCCCAGGGCGTTGCTTTTGGATACGAGATCTTAGGTGACAAAACCCGGCCGTCGTTCCTGATCGACTCGCGCGACTAAAAGCCGTTGCATTAATGGCTCAGCAGCACACAAAACGCCTTGGGCGCGAGCATTTACCTGGGCTGTATTTTTTTGTTTGGCGTTCCAGATTTAACTCGCAAGGCCGGCATTCAGCTTAACGAGCGAGTTTCGTTGCAGCGCCCAATCGAAATTCTATCGTCGATACAGTCGCGTGGTTTGGCCAGCGCCGCTCCTACCGGCCATGCGTACCGCGCGATTAGGGGTCGCTGCTGCGTGATTGGAGGCAGCGGCCCCGCCCATTTCCCCAAGTCAATCCACTATCTTTCGCGCTGGAAGCGTTGTGTACCGGCCGAAGCCGATCCCCGGCCCTCATCTGCCACTGTCGGTGGGAGCTCTCGGCGTATTGTCAGGAAATATCTTGCCTGGAATTTGCCCGAACTCCGGTTTCGCTCTCACCGAGCATCTGGGACTTCTATGGAACGTCGCCCTTCTTGCTGCCGCCAATCCCATACGGCCTATTCAAATCCTCAGGTCGAGTAACCACGGTCGCAGAGCTTTGCGACCGCGAGAAATGCAGCGTCCGGCAGGTTAACATGACCATCTCGCTTGCCTTCCTCGCTCCCAATCTTGTCAAAGCCACCGTAGAAGGTCGCCTGCCCCGCGGCATCGGCATCGAGCGGCTCCGCGATCCGCCGACCGAATGGACCGATATAGGCGGCGAAGCTTGCGCCCTCAGGGGCGTAGTTTGTGCTGACCCGCAATGCGCATAGCATGTCTCAGAATGGGATGGACCGGCCGTGCTCCCGCCCCGAACCGTTCAGAGAATGACC
>CATPCN010000697.1 GCA_955652855.1 uncultured Chthoniobacterales bacterium
AGAAACACAACCTTGGCCAATTTCTCGCGCTCCTCTTTCTGCGCCGCTTTTTCCTGACGGTCATTCGAGAGCTCGGCGCTGTTATCGCCTTCGTCGCGCGCGGCAATTTTCTGTTTTTTCTTTTCGATCTCTTCCGGACTCAAATTGCTGTCGCCGGTGCGAATGGTTACACTTTGCATCGGCACAGCCACCACGTCCTTAACCATGTTGGTCTCGATATCCGCGGTGCAACTCAAACCCGGCTTCAACGTCACATCGTGATCGTCGATTCTAATTTTGACCTCGAAGTTAGTCACTTCTTCCTGCGTGCCCGCGCCCGTCGTCTTTCCGGTGTTGGCAATCTGGTAAACAGTGCCGTGAAATTTTCGATCGACGTAGGCGTCGATCTTCACATTCGCCTTGTCGTCGACTTTCACATTCACGACGTCGTTCTCATTCACATCGACGCGCGCTTCCATGTGGCTGAGATCCGCCACGCGCATCACTTCCGTGCCGGCGAACTGATTGGTCGCCACCACGCGCTCGCCCAGTTTGCTGTTTAAAATCGTCACCGTCCCATCGATCGGCGAATAAATCGTCGTCTTGGAAAGTTGATCGCGTGCCTGACTCGACCCCGCCTGCGCACGCTCGATTTCGTGCACCGAACTTTCGAAGGTGTTCTTCGCTACATCGTAGGCGGCCTGCGCGGCGTTGTATTCCTGCACTGAGATCGTTTTCTTGGCGAACATGTCATCGGCGCGTTTGATGTCCTGCTCCGTCTTCATCATCGTGGCCTTCTGTTGAAGATTCGTCGCCTTGGCCGAACTGATCGCCGCTTCCTGTGCCTCGACCAGCGCCTTGTACGAATCGGGTTTGATCCGCAAAAGCAAATCGCCTTTCTTCACGGCTTTCCCGTCCTCCACCGGCAGATCGATGATCTCGCCGGCAACCTCCGGCGAAATTTTCACTTCTATCTCCGGCTGTACTTTACCGGTGGCGGACACCGTCTGGAGGATTGTTTTACGAACCGCCTTTTCAGTTGTAACCGGAATCGGTTTCTCCCGTTTGCTCAGAATGATCGAAACGATGATCAACAGCAGGACAGCTCCAATCGAGCCGAAGATAATATGGCGCTTGCGACGGGACCATCGCTTTTTGCCCTTGGTCGGCGCAGTCGAAGGAGTAGCTAAAGCTTGGTGCACAGAAAGAGATGTTAGATCGCCATGGGCGTCAGAAAGAATGGCTGTTTAGACCTTTGCACAACAAATCTCGTTCAGTCGAACATTGTTTGGATGCAACAACGAAGCGTTTTGGATTCAAAAATCCTTAACGGCTGACTCCAGGGAGCGCTCATGGATGCGATCAATTGCCCATGCGGCGTGCTCCGCAATCAACGGCTCCAGATCGCGCGCCGCGCGTTCCAGCGCGGGTAAATCCGTTTCATCGCCCACGTTGCCTAACGCGACGCAAACGTTGCGCAAAAAACCGCGTCGCTTGATTCGTTTGATCGGCGAGTTCCGAAACAACGCGCGAAACGCTTCGTCGCTAAGATCGAGATAATCGCGTAGTGCCATTCCGATTGTCGATCTTCGCGCCGAGAAGGCGCTTTCACGCGAAACTTCCGCGAATCGATTCCATGGGCACACATCGAGGCAATCATCGCAACCGTAAATTCGATCGCCGATGAGCGGCCGCAATTCGAGCGGGATTGAACCTTTCAATTCATTCGTCAGATAAGAAATGCAGCGACGCGCATCCAGTCGGTGTGGCGCGGTGATCGCGCCGGTCGGACACGCGGTGATGCAGCGCTCGCATGTTCCGCAACGATCGCGTTGCGGAGCATCCGGCGGCAGCTCGAGCGTTGTTAAAATTTCGCCTAGAAAAAACCAGGTCCCGAGTTTTGGATCGACAAGCATCGTGCTTTTGCCATGCCAACCGATTCCAGCCGCCGCCGCGTAATCGCGTTCTAAAATCGGTCCGGTATCGACGTAACATTTTTGCCTGCCGCCAAAGCCGCGCAAAAAAATGTCGATCTTGTCCAGCTTCGCCGACATCACATCATGATAATCATCGCCCCACGCGTAGCGCGCGATCTTCCCGTATTTCTTTCCGGTTTCCGGTATCCGGTTTCCGGTATCAACCTCGCCTTGAAAATAATTCATCGCCAGCGCGATCATGGATCGCGCGCCGCGCAAAACTTTTTGCGGATCGCCCCGCTTCTCTGCGCCGCGTTCCATGTAGCTCATCTCGCCTTGCGCTCCATCTCGCAGCCAGTCGTCGAATTCATTCGCGTGGGCCGGCGCATCGCAAACCGCGACGCGGCACGAACCGAAACCGAGCTCGCGCGCAAACGACAGCAACTGCGCTTTCAATTCGGCGCTCATCTTTGCATGGCCTTTAAATTTTCAATCTCGCTCAAAATCTTATCGACCACTTCATCATGTGTAAGGGTCGAAGTATGAACGCGCACATCGGCCATTTTCGCATAAAGCGGGCTGCGCGTGCGCAACATTTCCGAAAAGGTCTCGCGCGGATTTGCAGTTTGCAATAGCGGCCGATCGCCTTTTCGCGACGCCCTTTCAAAAAGCGTTTCTTTGTCGGCCTCCAGCCACACGACGATACCGAGCCGTTTCAAAAGATCGACATTCTCGTCGCGCAAGACGATGCCTCCGCCCGTCACGATGATCGCTTGCTTCGCCGGCGCCAATTCGCGCAGCGCTTCTGTTTCCGCTTCGCGAAAGCGTGCTTCACCGCGTTTGGAAAAAATTTCGGCGATCGACAGGCCGAATTTCGACGCCACGATTTCATCCGTATCAAATCGAGCAAGGCCGGTGCGCTGCTGCAGACAACGTCCGATTGATGATTTACCGGCGCCCATGAAACCGATGAGCACGATCGATTTGGCGGAATTCACGCGGCAATATGCGATCGAAGCTGGCAGTTGAAAAGAAGTTGCGGCGAACTAATCGCCGACCAAACTCAGTCATGCCTAAGTCGAAAGCTTTGGTCGCCGTCATCATGGGGAGTAAATCGGATTGGGAAACGATGATTCATAGCGTCAAAACACTCGACGAACTGGGCGTACCTAACGAAGCCCACGTCCTTTCCGCGCATCGCACGCCCGATGCGACCGCCGATTTTGCACGAAATGCGGCGGCGCGCGGATTGCGCGTGATTATTGCCGGCGCAGGTGCCGCGGCGCATTTGGCTGGAGTGATTGCGGGCCACACATGGCTGCCGGTGCTCGGCGTACCGATTCAATCAAAGGCGTTGCATGGTCTCGATTCGTTATTGTCAATCGCGCAAATGCCCGGCGGCGTTCCCGTCGGAGCGCTCGCCATCGGAGACGCCGGCGCGAAAAACGCCGCGCTTCTTGCCGCAGCGATCATCGCGCTCAGCGACGAAACCATTCGCAAAAATCTGGAAGCGTTTCGAAAAAAACAGACCGACGCGGTGCTCGCGCAGCGTCTGCCATGACGCAACTTCTTCCTTCGCGCACCTCAGAGGAGCGCGCGAAGGCTGTCGCGGAAGCGGTTGCTCTGTTGCAACAAGGCGAGATCATCGCCTTGCCCACGGAAACCGTGTACGGACTGGCCGCTGACGCGCTCAATCCGATTGCGGTCGCGAAAATCTTTGAAGCAAAAGAGCGCCCACGCTTCGATCCGCTCATCGTTCATTTGCCCGAGCTCGGCTGGCTCGAAAAAATTGTCGACCTTGGCGGCAAGGATCGACAATTGGTTTTAAAACTTGCCGATCGCTTTTGGCCGGGACCTTTTACAATCGTTTTGCCGCGTCGTGAAATCGTTCCCGAAATTGTGACGGCGGGTTTGGACACCGTTGCGGTTCGAATCAGCGCCCATCCGGTCTTTTCTGAAATCATTCGCCAGTTTGGAAAACCGCTCGCCGCGCCGAGCGCAAATCGATTTGGCTGCGTAAGCCCGACAAGCGCGCAACATGTTTTGGATGAACTCAACAATCGGATTCCGCTGATTGTCGATGCTGGACCGACATCTCACGGAATCGAATCGACAATCGTCGCACTGCGCGACGGCAAGATCGACATTCTGCGACGCGGCCCAATCACCGCCGAAGAATTGTCGATCTTCGGCGCTAAGATCGACATAGTTACCAAAGCCGAAAAAATCTCGGCGCCCGGACAATTGCCTTCGCATTACGCGCCGAAGACGCCGCTGCAACTCGTTGACAACGCGAAATCATTTTCGCCTAACGAACACGATCGTGTTGCATTGCTCGCGTGGAATCCTGTTGAAACCGACAAACGCTTTGCCGCGATTCGTCGTTTGAGCGAGCACAACGACATGCGTGAAGCAGCCGCAAACTTGTTTCGCTACCTGCGCGAACTCGACGCGCTCAATGTCGATCTTATCGTTGCGGAACGAGTTCCCGAGCACGGACTCGGCGCAGCGGTGATGGATCGGTTGAAGCGCGCGTCGCGAGTTGCGCTTGATTCGCGAGGCAAGCTTGAATGAATCCTTTGAAAAGCGGATGCGGATTATTCGGCTTGCTCTGAAATTCTGGATGATATTGGCAGGCGAGGAAGTAAGGATGATCGCGCAGCTCGATCAGTTCGGCGAGCGTGCCGTCCGGCGAAGTTCCTGAAATCGTAAAACCTTTTTCGCCCATCTTTTCCCGATACTTCATATTGAACTCGTAGCGATGCCGATGTCGCTCGAGCACTTCATCGCAGCCATATAGTTTTCCCGCGAGCGTGCCTTTCACGATTTTTGTCGGCCATGTACCGAGGCGCATACTCGCGCCTTTGTTGCGAACTTCGCGCTGTTCTTCGAGCAGCGAGATCACCGGTTCGGCCGCGTTCTTGTCGAACTCGGTGCTATTGGCGCCCTTCATGCCGCAAACATTGCGCGCGAATTCGATGGTCGCGACTTGCATGCCGAGGCACAGACCGAGATACGGAACCTGGTGTTCCCGGGCGAAACGAGCCGCTTTGATTTTTCCTTCGACACCGCGTTCGCCGAAGCCGCCCGGAATTAAAACGCCGTCCACATCTTTTAATTGGTCCTCTCGGCCATCTTGCAGCGTTTCCGCATCGACGAGCTTAAGATCGATCCCACAATCCTGACTGGCCGCGGCGTGGGTGAGCGATTCGTAAATGCTTTTGTAGGCGTCTTGCAGTTCGATGTATTTTCCGACAACCGCGATCTTGATTTGCTTTTTCGGACTGACGACGCGCTCGACAAATTTCCACCAATTGGTCAGATTCGGCTCTTTTGTTTTTAAATTCAAAAGATCGCAGACGAGTTGATCGAGATGCTCTTCGTGCAGCATGAGTGGAAATTCATAGATCGTGTGCTCGACATCGCGAGCTTCAATCACCGCGTCGCGTGAGACGCTGCAAAACATCGACAGTTTTTCCCGCACCTCCGCGTCGAGCGGCCGTTCCGTGCGACACATGAGCACCTGCGGTTGCAAACCGATCTCGCGCAATTTCGCGACGCTTTGCTGCGTCGGTTTCGTTTTCAATTAGCGCGCCGCTTTGATGTAAGGCACGAGCGTGACGTGCATGTTGACGACGTTTCCCGCGCCGACTTCCAGAATAAATTGCCCAATCGCTTCGAGAAATGGCAGACCCTCGATGTCGCCGGTCGTGCCGCCGATCTCCGTGATGACGATGTCGGCTTTGCTTTCATCTGAAATTTCCCGGATGCGGTTTTTAATCACGTCGGTCACGTGCGGAATTACCTGCACGGTTTTGCCGAGATAATCGCCGCGCCGTTCTTTCAAAATCACGCTCTCATAAACCTGCCCGCTGGTGAGATTGTTGTGACGTGAGAGGACGCAATTCGTGAAACGCTCGTAGTGGCCAAGATCGAGATCGGTCTCAGCGCCGTCGTTGAGTACATAAACTTCGCCGTGTTGGAACGGATTCATCGTTCCCGGATCGACATTGAGATACGGATCAAACTTTTGAAAAACTACGCGCAGGCCGCGCAGTTCAAGCAACGTGCCGAGCGAAGCGGCGGCCAAACCCTTGCCTAACGAACTGACCACGCCGCCGGTGACAAAGATATATTTCATCGGCCGACACCTCTTCTTTTTGCGCGCGCGAGATTTCGCTCCAGCGCTTTTGCGTCTTCAGGCGTGTCCACGCCCGGCGATCCATGTTTCGTGACGAGCACATGAACCCTTACACCATTTTCAAGCGCGCGCAATTGCTCGAGCGATTCAGCGCGCTCCAGTGGCGACGTTTTCCATTTTACAAATCGAAGCAGCGCATCGCGACGGAATCCGTAAATGCCTTGATGTCGCAAAAATTTAAGAGATGCAGAAGAATCGCGAGGGAAGGGGATGGCAGCGCGCGAGAAGTAAAGCGCCCGCCCGCTAAGATCGACAACGACCTTCACTTGATGCGGCGAAGATGCTTCTGCCGAATTCGAAAACGGATTCGCGGCCGTAATTATGTCGATCTTACGATCGCGACGCAGTTCGCTGACAAGACGATCAATCAACTTGGGATCAACCAACGGTTCGTCGCCTTGTATATTAATAATGAGCGCTGCGCCTTTTAATTTGGCCGCGACTTCGGCGATGCGATCGGTGCCGCTGCCATGCCTTGACGATGTGAGCGCGACTTCCGCCCCCCAATCAAACGCAGCTTTTGCGATTCGCATGTCGTCTGTCGCGATGACGATTTCATCGAGATTTTTAGCGCGCCGGCAACGTTCCCACACATGGCGCAGCAGCGGTTTGCCCGCTATCAGGCACAGCGGTTTGCCAGGGAAACGCGTCGAGCTCCAACGCGCGGGAATAATTCCGACCGCTTTATTCATACAAACGGCATGTCATCCCGAGCCGCCCGTTCGACTTCCTGCGTTCGCCCAGGGCAGGCTCCGACGGCGAGGGATCTCCCACTTCTGATCGCTCACACAAGTGGTCGTTCGTGTGCCACGCGAGCGACTGTGAGGTCCCTCGCTGCCCTCGGGATGACATCGCTTTCATGGCGTCGCGCCTAAAATAATATCGGCGGCCGCGGACAAATCTTCCGCAACCCAATCGGCGCAACTGCCCTCGGTCATCTTGTCAAAACCGGTTCGCACACGAATCGAACGCGTGCCCGCGTTATGACCGCATTCCGCGTCGATTTCTTTGTCGCCGATAAAAAATGAGCGCGAAAGATCGACATTAAAATCACGGGCACCGTCCAGGATCATGGCGGGCGCCGGTTTGCGGCAACGTGAAGGTTGTCCGGGAACGTCGGGACAAAAATAAGTGGCGTCGATCAAATTGAGTCCGACTTGCCGAATCACTTCGGCTTCGACGGCGCGATATTGCTCTTCGGAGAAAAAGCCGCGACCGATCCCGCTTTGATTTGTGACGATGATGATTTTGTAGCCGCGCTCTCGCAGTCGCCGCAACGCTTCCGACACGCCGGGAAAAATGCGGACCTGCTTCGGATCGGAGCAGTAATCCGCGTCGTCCATGATGGTGCCGTCACGATCGAGAAAAACAGCAGCTGATCTCCCGTTAGGCGACTCGCTCATGGCTTGTCATGTTGAGCGGAGCGAAACATCTCTCGAAATATTTTGACCGGATGAGAGGTCCTTCGCTTCGCTCAGGATGACAACTCCCTTTCAAAGCTTGCCAACAATTCGTCGCGTGTCGCCGTGGCGGTGCCGAGCTTGCCCACCACGACGGCGCTGGCGTGGTTCGCGATTTCGGCGGCTTCAAGGGCCGATGCTTCGCAAGCGAGCGCAAGTGTAAAAAGCGCAATGGCAGTATCGACCGCACCCGAAACGTCAAAAACGTCTCTAGCTTTCGTGGGAATGTGATGCGGCGTTTTGTTTTTCTGAAAAAGCATCATGCCTTGCTCGCCCAGCGTGACGAGCAGGAACTTCGTCTCCCATTTTTTCAGCAAAGCAGCGCCGGCTTTCTTAAGATCGACATCTTTCTCGGGAGATTTTTCTGGATCGCGCCACGGAATTCCGGCGGCGAAAAAAGCTTCGGTGCGATTGGGTTTCACCGCCGTGAGACCGCGCCAGTCAATCGATTGGTGCGGATTCGGATCGGCCGTGACAATTTTGCCAGCGGCATGCGCGTCACGCGAAACTTGCGCGACCAGTTCGTTAGTCAAAAAACCTTTGCCGTAATCCTCGAAAATGATCACGTCGATCTTTGGCAAGATCCGCCGGACCGATTCGATCACTTGCGCGATTTGCCTTTTCTTCGGCGCGCCAATTTGCTCTCGATCCACGCGCACGACTTGTTGGTGACGCGCGATGATTCGCGTTTTGACGATCGTTTTGAAATCGGAATCCTCGAGCGCGTTTTGCATGTCGATCTTTTCCTTACCAAGCAGTTCACGCAGCTGGCGTCCGCCACGATCGGCGCCGACCAATCCAATGACTCCGACGTTTCCGACAAATTCCCGCAGATTTCGCGCGACATTCGCCGCCCCGCCGGGATAAAAGCTTTCACCGGTCACTTCCACCACCGGCACCGGAGCTTCCGGAGAAATGCGACCCACTTTGCCCCAAACGAATTCATCCAGCATCAAATCGCCAATCACGAGAATCCGCTTGGTTCGCGCTTGCTTAAGGATTTCTTTCAATCGGCCGGGAGTCATGATGAATAAGAAACAGATGGATGCCGCCAGTTTGGAGGGTTTTTTCGAATCAGAAGAGTCAAAATATTGAAGCCGCGAAATTTGTGCGTTAGGCAGTTCTGCTTAGAGTTATCAACTAATCCTGAATACGAAGGCGAAATCAACAGTCGAAGCTCCCGATGATCCGATTGCCTAACATCTGCAAATCAGCTGCGGTCGTGATTGCGGGGCTGGCCGTCTGCGCACAAGCGGCGCCGGCGCCTCAGCATATCGACATAAAAAACCTCTCGAAAAAGGTGGAGGACGTGGTGGTGCCGTTGCCTAACGAAGTCTTCGGAGCGCTCAACAAACTCGGGGCCGTCAACTGGAAGGATTACGTCCGCAGCAATAAGGGCAGCAATTTCACGGAGCGACCGCGAATCGCGCTTTTGCTCGGCACCGTGATCGCGGATGGATTTATTGCGGTGCAGGCGGAAGATGCGCCGACGGTGAAGGAAATTGGCCAGCGCGTCCTCGCTCTCGCTAAAGGAATCGGCGTGGGGAATTCCATCACGCCGCACGCCAAGGCGATCATCGAAGCGGCGGACAAACGGCGCTGGGACAATGTGCGGCAGGAACTCGATCGCACGCAGAACAGCGTGCAGACAGCCATGAACGAAGTGCACGACGAAAAACTTTCGCAGCTGGTCAGCTTGGGTGGCTGGTTGCGCGGCACACAGGTTCTGACCTCGGTTGTGACGCAGCATTTCTCGGCTGACGGCGCGGAGCTTCTCCATCAGCCCGATCTGCTTGTTTATTTTCAGACGCGGCTGCAAGCGATGCCCGAATATAATCAGAAGCTACTTCAGGACATCCAAGGCGCGCTCGTCGAAGTGAAGCCGTTGATTGATGTCGGTCAGGCGCGGATTTCGCCGCAATCCGTCAAACGGATCAACGACATCACGACCAAACTCGACAGTGAAATCGTGACGAGAAATCCGTGAGGCACCCTGCTTTTGTGAACTCAATCTGGCGCGCGAGTTTCTGTGTCGCGATAATTTTCGCGCTGAACGCCGCGGCGCTGGCTTCAGTGGACGACGCGCAATCCTTTGCGCTGCAAGCGGCCGAGCCGTATGTGAAGCAAGGCTTTCAAGTGCGCGAAGATTATTGGGGCGGCGATCTCGGTGTCGGCGAGAAAAAAGCGGTCAAGCAGCAGCTTTTTAAAGGGAACGAATATTGGTTTTGGCTCGGCTCCGAAGTCGAGCAGGCCAAGATCTCAGTGCACATTTACGATTTGGAAGGGAAGATCGCCGAAGAAACTGACGGCTGGGAGAAAGGCCACTTCGCCGCCGCGCATATTGTTCCGAAGGCGACCGGCAGTTATTTCATCATTGTCGCGATCGAGCAATCGCCGGAAGAACGAACGCATTGGGCGCTCGTTTATGGTTTTCGTTAAACGGAAATTGTCGATGTTAGCGATTGCCGATCTTGGTCTCGCTGTCGGATGACCGAAACGCGCACGCTGCAGTTCGAGAACGCTCGCGCTTTGCAATCGCTCTATGCGAACGATCTCAAGCTCTTGAAAACGCTGGAAGATTCGCTCGGCGTAAAAGTGACGACGCGCGAAGGCTGGGTGAAGCTGGAAGGTGAACCGGCCAAGATCGACAAGGCGCAGCGCGTTTTCGATCAACTCGAGCAAGCACGCCAGAAAGGCGTCGACATTCACAAGCACGAATTTAGTTACGCCCTGGATTCCGTGAACGAAGCGCGCCTCGATAATTTGAGCGACGTCGTCGAAACGAAGATTACGACGTCGTCGCGCAAAGCGCCGATCGTAGCGCGCTCGCTCGGCCAACGAAATTACGTCGAGGCGATCCAGAAAAACGACATCGTCTTCGGAATCGGTCCGGCGGGGACGGGTAAAACTTATCTCGCCGTCGCGATGGCGGTCGCGGCGTTAAAGAAAGAACAGGTCAGCCGAATTATTTTAACGCGGCCCGCGGTCGAAGCAGGTGAAGCGCTCGGATTTTTACCGGGCGATTTGCAACAAAAGATCACGCCCTACTTGCGGCCCCTTTACGATGCGTTGCGCGACATGATTGAACCGGATGAACTCGACCGCCTGGTCGCGCGCGAAAACATCGAGATCGCGCCGCTCGCTTACATGCGCGGACGCACGCTCGGCAACGCTTTCATTATTCTCGATGAAGCGCAGAACACGACGACGGAGCAGATGTTCATGCTGCTTACGCGTATGGGGCCCAATTCAAAATGCGTCGTGACCGGCGATGTCACCCAGATCGATCTGCCGCCGAACAAACGATCGGGTCTGGTCGAAGCGATCCAGGCGCTCAAGAACACAGCCGGGATCGCGATGGTCTACTTTACAGAACGCGATGTCGTGCGGCACGAGCTTGTTCGTGCGATTATCACCGCTTATCAGCAACATCGCTCGCCCGCCAACGCGAGCGCAGCTGCACCGCGCAAATAATCCATGTTTGATTTTCTGAAACGCAATCGGCTCGTGAGACGCGGTCTTGCCTCGGGCAAAACACGCCGGCGCCGCACTCCCAACGAATTCCTGCGCAGCCTTGAATACGCCGCCTACCCGAAGGTCTTTATCTTCGCCGGCTTCGTCGCGGGGCTCGCCTTTCTTGTCTTCAGTGGCCAACAACCTGAGCCAACGAAAAACTTCGTCTTCGCCCTGCTCTTTTTGGCAATGGCCATCACCCAGCTCTTAATCAATCAACCGAAAACATTTTCGCAAAACTCGCGCATCCTTCTTGTCTTCGGCGTGATCCTCACTCAGCTCGCGGTGACGAAACTGGTGCTCGTCGTTTGCAATGGCGGAACGGTCCACTTTCTCAAACCCGAGATGGGCGGACTGATCGCGCCTTATGCTTTCGCGCCGCTTGTGCTGAGCGTTTTGCTCGGTCGCAACCACGGACTTTACGCAGCAGTTTTTGTGAGCCTCTGGAGCAGCGTCCTCTTTGGAAGAATCGACGCGCCGCTTCTCGTCACGAGTTTAATCAGCGGATTCACCGCTGTCTCGTTCACCTTGCAAGTGCGGCGTCGCAGTAAACTGATTCGCGCCGGCATCGGCGTCGGCCTTGCGATCTGGTTGTTGTCGCTCACGTTTGGATTAATTGGACCGATCAATTTATTTCCACCGAGCGCCAACGATTGGGGAATGATCGGCATACAGAGCGCGCTCGCTGTCGGTAACGGGCTCGTGACCGCGATGATCGTGGGCGGCGCACTCCCGATTCTCGAACATCTCTTTCAAGTCACGACCGACATTTCTTGGCTGGAAGCTTCGGACCTGAACCACCCGTTGCTGCGGCGCATGACGATCGAAGCGCCGGGCACTTATCATCACAGCCTTGTGGTGGCGAATTTGGCCGAGTCAGCCGCCGAAGCGATCGACGCGAACGCCACGCTCTGCCGCGTCTGCTCCTATTTTCACGACGTCGGCAAATTGGTGAAGCCGGAATATTTCACCGAGAACATGAGCTTCGAGCGCAATCCGCACGACGATCTCGCGCCGACCATGAGCGCGCTCATCATCATCGCGCACGTGAAAGAAGGTGTCGATCTTGCCCTTAAGCACAAACTCAACCAGCGCATCATCGACATCATCCAGGAGCATCACGGCACCTCGCTCGTCTACTATTTTTACAAGCGCGCCTTGCAACAGCACGATGACGCGCGCGCCGGCGGCAAGATCATGAAGATGCGCGAGGACGACATCCCGGAAGTGAGCGAAGAGAGTTTTCGCTACAGCGGTCCGAAGCCGCAAACCAAAGAGAGCGGCATCATCAGCCTGGCGGACGCGGTCGAAGGCGCGTCGCGCAGCATCGAGAAGCCGACGCCGCAAAAGATCGAGCAGCTCGTCACCGAAATCATTCAACAGCGCATCGCCGATGACCAGCTCGACGAATGCGAATTAACGCTGGGCGAGCTCGGCGTTATCGCGGAACGCTTTCGCTTCACCCTCATGACGATGTTGCACAGCCGTATTGCCTATCCGAAACCGGAAACCAAGACGCCGTCGCAACGGGATGAAACCTTGCGGCCCGATGTGATGACCGTGACGAAGAGGCCTGCATCGGCCCCGCCGATCTCCGCGGCGTGAGCCGGTAGGGCGGAGACTCAGTCGAGCCGACGCATTACGATGGCTGACAAAATCGCCCTCGAACGTCTCCGAGACTGGCGCGCAGAGACCGCGATCGTTCTGGGCTCGGGACTAAATTCTCTCGTCGAAGGCGCGACGGACGACAAAAAGATCCCGTACTCCGAGTTCAAAGAGATTCCCAAGCCATCGGTTCCCGGACACGCCGGTCAGTTCGTCCTCGGCAAGATCGACAATAAAAACGGAGCCGGCGGGAGCCGAGCGACGTGGACGGGAAAGCCCGCGAGGGTTGACGAGCCGGGAGGCGAGTCAATCAATGTGATCTTCGCGCAAGGACGCGTTCACCTTTACGAAGGTTACAGTGCGCTCGACGTCACCGCGCATGTTCGCATTCTCGCTGCCGCGGGAATCAAGCAATTGATTCTGACCAACGCCGCCGGCAGCGCGAACCCGAATTATAAACCGGGTTCGTGGATGATGATCGCCGATCAAATCAATCTGACCGGAACTTCGCCGCTGGTCGGCCATCCAAGTTTTATCGATATGACCGATGCGTACTCGCCGCGTCTGCGCGAAAATTTCCGGCGGGCCGCCAACAAGATCGACATAAAAATTCACGAAGGCGTTTACGCCGGCGTGCTCGGTCCGCAGTATGAAACGCCGGCCGAAGTAAAAATGCTGCGCTCCTTAGGCGCCGACGCAATTGGCATGTCCACCGTGCTCGAAACAATTCAAGCGCGCGCCCTCGGCCTCGAAGTCGCCGGCTTTTCCTGCCTAACGAATCTCGCCGCGGGAATTTCGACAACTAAACTCAGTCACGACGAAGTTCTAGCGACCGGAAAAAAGGCCGCTGCAGACTTTTCGCGACTGCTCAACGCTTCGCTGACGTAGCCATCAGCTGCATCGTCTAGTTAGGCTGCTTTTATTGTACTGTGCCAAGACCCATCTCTGATTTTCTTCTCTATTTTGCGTCGTGCGTGATCTGGTAAGTCCAATGCGTTTTTGATCTGAAAGCTCTTATTGCAGGTGCATAGCGAGCTGCACGAACGTTTAGAATTGCCCAACGAACAATTTCCGGACCCCAGCGACTGGTCGCGACCGCATCTCTCAGAATACGTCTAGGTGAAAATCCGGAAATTATTTTATCGAGGATTCCCCAATATAGGCCGTCAAGCTCCTCTTGTGTGGTCGGATCAGACGAGGGCATTAATGTTTTTGGAACCTTGAACACGGCGATACTTCGAAGAGGCGGTCCGAGAAAAGGACGGCCCCATCGCTGAGCCCGTCGACCTCTCCTCGTGAGCGGATTCAATGGCGTTAGCGGCACGATGTAAAACGCGACCGGCACGATCCAAAGAAGATGAAGCTTCGACACGGGCAACACGGCAGTTGCCACAAGTCCCGCCAGCAAAAATACGCCTTGAATTCCAACTAACGATCGGCCGCGCGGGAGAGTACCGACGATAAGGCCAGCGGATCCAAACCGCGACTTTCCGTAGCCCGCAACTCCGGCTCCGGTGCTATGGTTCACAAACTGTGCAATCCGTTCGGCAACTAAGTCGGCAGCTTTAGGGTCGGTCTTTGTAGATTCGGGCACGCGCTCCCATTCATGTTTGAACAAATCCATTCGAAGCGTCTTGAGTGCATCAAAGCCTCGCTTACCAGCTCCGTGTGTGGGATTCGGACCACCAGCAACGAAGTCGGGCAATAAGACAGCCAGAAAATACAAGGCGACGAGTCCCAAAATGATCCAACCGATTATCTCACTCATGACTTCGGAGCTCTCCAATAATGAGCCGCGACCCAATGCTGGTAGCGTTTTAAGCTGCGTGATGCCAGATTTTTGTAAATCGACGTGACCGCAATCGGCGAAACGATTCTTGGAGCTCTTGCAAAGGCGATTATCCAGTTCATCGCGCAACTTTGCGTGCCCGACATCAAAGAGCGCCGCGCGCAATATGATGAAGTCCGCCGCAGAATTTCGTACACGTTCCAACACCAGTCAGGCTTGGTCTTTAATTTCGCCGTTCCAAAGCATCGGGATGAACTCAGCAAGGTTTCTGACCAACTGAGAGATTTAGCTGATCAGCTCAGCTCGTCCATTGCTACAGTTCCCAAAGCCATCTGCCTACTTGTCTTATTCCGCTCAAAAATGAAGATCGAAAAGGCTTCTTCCTTACTGAGAGGAATCGCCAACATGAATCTCCTTCCCGAAAAACTCGAACCGTTTTGGCTACGCTCTATCGACAATAGCGCACGGCAAATACAGAGTTTGCTTGGCGTGAGTCTCGGAATGACGTAATTCGCCGCCGATTCCGCTGCTCACAACTTCGGCGGACGCTCGCGCGGTTCGATCACATTGAGTATACGGCTGTCAGATCACAACGCCTGGTTGCCGCCTTATTCATCTTTGCGAACAATCATTATCTTGCTCTGAGCAATAGCCTGATCAAAAAGGTCGGGGTTGTCTACGAGTGACTGCATTGCGTATTCTCTCTCGGCGTTGTCGGCGATCATAAAGAACATCAAACCCCACAATGCAGACAGGGCAAAGAAGGTGAAGTAACTGTGGAATCCGGCGGAAACCCAAGATGCAACAAGCGCAATTAAAAGAAATGCTCCGACAGAGTTTTGTTTTTGCGGGTTGTAGACTAGGCGACTGGCCACGAGAGTTCCGATAGCCGATGCGGCTCTCCTACCAAGCATTTGAACCCGATGGTCCCGTTCTGCGCACCGGCTACAAAGTCAGCATGAGTGAGGTTCTGGTTAGATTCAGCGATGCTATCTCCCAGCATCTTGCTGAAAGCTTCTTGAGACGGGGATTTGGGTTGGTCTTCCATCGCGTGTTAAGCGCCTAACGAGGACACGCTCATCCTGAGCTCTGCTAAGCGCAAATGGCAGGTGGCTTTAATCACAGTCGTTAAGGTCGTAATCGAAAGCACACTGTCGTAGAGCCGCTGACTACCGCGCTTTGGCTACACGCTTGTTGGATATGCTACCGGTTTCCAATCGGCGGCCAAGACTATCGGCCGATATCTAGACTCCGCCAGAACGCGCGAAAAACTCTTCACGTGAAGAGCACCTAAGATGAACAGACATGGAAACCCTTGAAACTCTTCAAGGCATCGCAGCCAATACTTCTCTCGCTGTTCGAGCGAAGTAATGTCGTGAGATTTGCGAGTGGCATTGTCGGGATCGCAGTAGGCGTGAACCAAATTCATTTCGCGTGCGAGGTGATATCCAAGCGATCCGCCATTGATACGATGCAACCCCATCCCGTCGAGGCTCATCTCCTCGGCGATGCCACGGATGTGGTACTGCGTTATAAACAATTTCAGTTGTTCACAAAATTCGACGAAGACATCGTCGCTGACGCCGAAGGCAGCACCGCGTTGGTATCGATGGTCCGTTCCAACAAGGTACACTGTCTTCACCTGTTTAGATTTGACGAGAATGGGCAAAAGTTTCCGTCGATTACTAAAATGCAGCGAGATGCCAGTTTTCACAACTCCGGCGGATGCGCGCGCGGTTCGCGATCTTTCGCTGTCGCTGTGCTCGGCTGAGTGACGAATGGGCCGCCTTCGAGCGGCGCGGCGGCGCTGAAGGCGACGTCAGGCATATCGCTGGGAAGTCCTTCGAGCGGGAATTCTTTGCGCAACGGAAAGAACGGGTAGCCGTCCCACATGAGAATGCGCCGCAGATCAGGATGACCGTTAAACTTGATGCCCATCATGTCGTAAATCTCGCGCTCGTGCCAGTTCGCGGTCGGCCAGATGTCGGAAACCGTATTGACGCTTAGTTCATCTTCCGAAACAAACAGCTTGAGCCGCAAATGAGTGGCGAGCGTCATGGAATAGAGCTCGTAAACAATTTCGAAGCGCGGGTCGTCGCCCGAATTGTCGATGCTGGTTATGTCGATCAAGTAGTCGAAGGAGAGA
>CATPCN010000698.1 GCA_955652855.1 uncultured Chthoniobacterales bacterium
ATGGAAATGGAATTCAGGTAATGCTCCACGAACCGCTGCGTTGCCATGTCGGGGAATCGCACAACGTGCGCGTGGTTGTTGACCCAAATCTTCCCGGAGACTGAAAAGGCAATCGGTGTCGAGCGCGCCAAAAGGTTTGCTCCATCTTCGGAAACGAGCAGCAGAGGTTCGTCAAAAATGTAATCGGCCACGGAGTCAACGATGCCGGACGCGCCGTAGTAAGGATATGGGCCGAGTTTCCGGTCGCTCTTAGTGATCGGTCTGCGCTTACCGTCCAGATTCTCGCAAATCGTGCCGAACGGAACGAGATCCCAATCCGGCTCAATGTGGAGTTGATGCTCTAGGGCGTCGAGAATCTGGCGAGCGCCGTCAAGGACCTTCTGGTAGCCCTCGATCTCCGCCACGATCCGCCGCTGTTCTTCCAGCGTCGGCAGCGGGATTTCAACCTGCTTGAGAAGGGTCGTGCTCACGCCCGCTTGCCCGACCCAGCGCGTGCAAAGCTTGGCGAAGTCACCACGGCTTGAAGAGCTGATGCACCGCCAGCGCCACAAACTGAGGAAGTGCGCGAGCCTCCTCGACGCGAAGACGCGTTGTGTGATTCGAGTAATGAGCGCGTTCCGTCGAATCGTAGAGGCACGTCTTGCCCACGAGTTCGACGCTGTTGGTGTTATTGAAAAGGATATCGCCCTTGCGCAGTGCGTAGCTCTCGTTCTGCGCCGCGATTTCGAGCGGCACAAACTTCGCGCCTTCCCACACCAACTGGCCTTGGTCGGTAATGTTCTGCGAACGGAGGTGCGGCACGCCAGTCGCGGTTTGCTTGCTTGAGGAACAGGAGTAGCCGCTTTGCACGTCCACGCAGATTTCGCCGATGGTCACGATTTCGTGGTCATGCTCCGCATCTATGCCTCCCATGTATCGCTCGGCGTTTAGCGTCACGTCCTTGTTGCCGAGCAACTCGGTTTTTTCGACGAGCTTCCAAGCGACTTTCGTTTCCTTCAATGCGAGTTTTCCTCCAATCAATGCGCAGACGACGCGCTCCGCTTCCGGCAGGTCGTTCGTCTCGATGGGATTTCGTTTGTCGCCGAGGTCGAAGCCGTCGGCGGTGATTTTGAGGAAGAGGATTTCCTTCGCCGTCCGCGCGAGTTTTTTGTCGAGCAGGAGGATACTGGTCTTGACGCCGGAGTAAGGCTTGAACACGCCTGCCGGGAGCGAGACGACGGCGACGAGCGAGTCTTCGACGAGGAATTTTCTCAGTTTCACGTAGGCGTTCTGCGTGGTGGCGACAATGCCGTTGGGGACGATAACGCCGCCGCGGCCATCGGGCGTGAGGTGTTCGGCGATGTAGTCAGTGAAGAGCACTTCGGATTTCTTCGCGGCGACACGGAACTTGGTGTGCGGGACGACGCCGCCCTTGGGCGTCATGAAGGGCGGGTTGGCGAGGATGAGGTCTGCCTTTTCATTCCAGCGCGCGTCGTTGCTCAGCGTATCGTAGATGTGGATGGCGGGATCGGGGAAAGCCGTGGAGAAAGAGGTTCACCTTGCTCAGCTTCACCATCAGGTCTGTGGTGTCGTAGCCGGTGAGGTTTGAATAAACTTTCTGGCGTTGGTCGTGCGTGAGCTTGTCGCCGGCGATTGTCGATCCAGACGAAGTGTGTTTCGCCAAAATGTACTTGTAACAGGAAACGAGAAATCCGCCGGTGCCGCAGGCGGGATCGAGAATGCGATCGCTTGGCCGTGGATCGAGACACTCGACCATGAAATCGATGATGTGCCGCGGAGTGCGGAACTGGCCGTTCTCGGCCTGGATGCCCATCGTTTTAAGCAGATACTCAAAGGCGTTGCCAAGCTCCTCACTATGCGAGTAAACGAATCCGTTCACCTCATTGAGAAAAAGCGTGAGGATGCGACCGTCGCGGAACTTCAGGAACGAATTCCGGAAGATATCGCGGAAGAGCGCGGGCAGATGTTCTGCTTTTCCGATCGATTCGATTCCTTCTGCGAACAGATTCATCCGCTCGTCAGCTGACACGGTCTGCGGGAGTAACGCGCGCCAGCGATATTTTTCGAGCGGTCCGGTAAAGAATGAACGCTTTCCACCAAGCTTCACGGATTCCTCGTCGAGGTCGTCCATGAATTTATAGATTAAGGCAAGCGTGATCAGCTCGATTTGATCAGTCGGCAGCGGGAGCTTGCCGACGAGAATGTCGCGGCAAGCATCAAGGCGGCGCTTTGTTTCAGCAGTGAGCATCTTAGTGATCGGGACAGTACCGAACCGTGAAATGCACTGCTCAGAATCCAAGCATGTAAATTCCGGCTCGACCGTCGTACACCAAAAGGCAATTTGCCAAAACGTCGCGTCCGATGAGCGCTTGGATGCCCTGGTGGTGCAACGTCGATTGGATTACTGGCAATGCAGGGATGTAGAATGAAAGCGCCGGGTGGCTCAGTGTCAGGTGGATATCGTAAGTGTTGCAGTGGTGAGGCTGTCCAGTGGTCGATGGGGTATGAATCGTAGTTTGGCCAGTCGGAGACAACGCCAGTGCCGTTAGTACTGCGGGGTCAACTGCACTGACTGAGGCACCGGTATCCACCAACGCTCTCGCGATTTGCGGAGCGGGCACGGGTTGTCCAGCTTGAGTTAGCGCAGCTTGTCTTGGTCCGCTTACGCCAATTAACACGTCCACTAAAGGACCTGCTGCGCCTAGCTGCAGGGTCAGGTGAGGCATCCGGCGGGGAGATCGCGAGTGAAGTAGTGCACTTGCTCAACCGCCTGGATTTGCTTCACCAAAAACGGCTCAAGCTTGCATTTTTCGTAGCCGATTTTCAGAGCGTCCTCGTACGTCGCGTAGACGCCGAGCACTTTGTCTCCGTGGATAACGACAAATTTACCCTCATCAACGAGCAGCTTCTGCTTTTGCGCTTCGTAGGTTTTTAGCTCGGTCTCGAGTGAGTCGGCCATGTCACAATATTCCTCTGTTTCGGTGAAGCGGTCAATCTTGAAGCAGGAAGCCCGCCCCCTACGCTTGGGGCCGACTTTTTTCGATGTCGATCTTGCCATTGGGGGAAGAAACTAACCGAGGGGGAATTTAAAGACAAAAGCTGAAACTCTGAAAGCTGAAAAGCTGAAATTTGAAGAGGGGATTCGTAGCAAAAAGCGGAAACTCTGAATGGAGCGACTGGGGCGAGCGACATGGCCGGTACAGCCGCG
Organism: uncultured Chthoniobacterales bacterium; assembly: GCA_955652855.1. The sequence goes on from CATPCN010000698.1 coordinate 3,209, forward strand.
AGGTAGCGGTCGAGCGCTGGGGAGCAGCCGAGATAAAAAGCGGAACGCTGTGTTGCAAC
>CATPCN010000699.1 GCA_955652855.1 uncultured Chthoniobacterales bacterium
AGCTGGAAGTGCGCGCTTGCGAATTTGCCTTATGGCGGCGCGAAAGGCGGCATCGCCTGCGATCCGGCGAAACTTTCGAGAAAAGAACTCGAAGCGCTCTCGCGCCGTTACATGCAGGAAATGATTCCCTTCGTCGGTCCGCACACCGACATCATGGGCCCGGACATGGGGACGAACGAGCAAGTGATGGCTTGGTTCATGGACACGTATTCGGTTTATCAAGGTTACTGCGTGAATGAAATCGTCACCGGAAAACCGGTCTCGATCGGCGGCACGGAAGGTCGCCGCGAAGCGACTGGGCGCGGCGTCGTTTATCTGGTCGAGCGCGCGATGGACATGTTGAAAATGGATCCGGAGAAATGCACCGCGATCGTGCAGGGATTTGGCAACGTCGGTTCCGTCGCGGCTTTATCGCTCGCGCTCAAGACCGGGGTGAAAATCGTCGGCATCAGCGACGCCACCGTGGCGCTTTACAATCCCAAAGGCATCGATGTCGCGGCCGCGGAGCAGCACGTCCTGAAGAAAGGAAATCTGCGCGCGTTCGCTCAAGACGACCACATTGATCCGAACGAAATGTTAACCATGCCGTGCGATGTGCTGGCGCCGTGCGCGATCGATCGCGTGATCAACGAAAAAAATGCGGCGAAATTGCAGTGCCGCATTCTCGCCGAAGGCGCCAATGGACCCACCACGCCCGAGGCCGATCTCCTTCTCAACGAACGCTGGGACGAAGTGTTCGTCATCCCCGACATCCTGTGCAACGCCGGCGGCGTCATCGTTTCTTACTTCGAATGGGTCCAGGGCTTGCAAGCCTTCATGTGGAGCGAGACGGAAGTAACCGACAAACTCTTTCGCATTCTCGAGCATTCGTTTACGCAAGTGATTCGCAGGGCGAAAGCGCACAAGATTTCGCATCGCACCTCGGCCATGGCTATCGGCGTGGAGCGCGTGCTGAAAGCGAAGAGCACGCGCGGCTTGTTTCCATGAGCCGCGATGAAATTTTCGCATCGCGAAGAGCAACGCGGTAATCGGCTGCTCGATGTTTTAACCGACGAAGAGCGCGGACTGCGTTTTACCGTCTCTCGGCTCGGCGCGGAACTGATCAGCATTGCGCGACGGAACGCAAAGAGCCAGTGGATCGGGTTCTTACATCGAGATGACGACACTTCTACGCCGGCCGGCGGCTGGACCAATCACGCTACCGTCATGGGTTATTATCTTCACCGGATCAAAAATGAGCGCACACTTTATCGTGGTCGCGAAATCCGCGGCGGCAATCACAGCTTCCTTCGAAGCAAACGTGGCAGCTGGTTGAATCGAACGACGGAGAGTTAACGTATCGAATTACGCCGCGCGATTTTACCGCGACCGAATATCCTCTCGCTGTTTCTCTCGATCTTACCTATCAGCTTGCCGGAAACAAAGTTCGGGTCGTGTTTCAATTCAAGAATGACGAGCCGGAGCTAACGGCGCACGTTGCCTTCGGATTGCATCCCGGTTTTGCCGCAACATCATTCGATGAGTTTCGTTTCGAGATGCCGGCCGGAACTTACCGCCGCCATTTCGCGCCCGGTAATTTTCTGAGCGGCGAAACGCAAGACATTCAATTTGCCGGCGGCGAAATGCCGTTCCCGAAAAAAGATTTGCCCGGCTCGTTTATTTTGGAATTGCTCGATGTGCCGGATCGCAAATTTAATTATGTCGATCCGCCGAGCGGACGATCGATTATTGTCGATCTAACGGGCGTGCCTTACCTGACGTTGTGGTCGGACGGCGGACCGTTTTTCTGCATCGAACCATGCTGGGGCCTGACCGATCATCACGAGCAGCGCGCTTTTGAAGACAAGGAAGGCATTCAGAAAATTCCACCGCGCGGCGAATTGCTTGCCGAATTCACGATCGAGCCGCGCCTGATCAGCGGTTGACGAAACGGGTGATCGCGCGGTGAATCACTTATGCCTGCTGCTTCGCTTCGCGCTTTGCTCGCGCAATCGATTGATTATGCCGGAATGTTCCCGCCGTGCAGCGTCGCGCTCCAGACGGCGCTGAGTAATCAATCGCAGTATGTGCGCGCGGCAGACAGCTGGATGTTGGGCGCATTTATTTTGCCGGTCGAAAAATTTGAGGCCGCGGCCGCCAGCCTGTCGCAATTCGATCACAAACATCCGCTGCGCATTTCCGCGCTCGGAGGCAAAACAGAAAGCGTGGATGATTTCCGCACTTCACTTGAATCGGCCATCGTCGCGATCAAATCGTTTTCAGCGCAGCATGTCGATGTTGTCGCGGTCAACCAACTGGAGATGGCGCTGCCTGATAGTGTCGATCTTGCCTTGCTCGCCGAGACGGACTCGATGTTCGGTGAAATGAAGTTGAACGTTTTTTGGGAAGGGCCGGCGGATGCGGCGGAAGACATAATTGAATTGCTGGCGCAGCATCACCAAAAAAATCCTCGGATGTTCGGCTACAAATTGCGAACCGGTGGTGTGACGGCCGACGCGTTTCCCATGTCGATCCAAATCGCCCGTGCCTTGAT
>CATPCN010000700.1 GCA_955652855.1 uncultured Chthoniobacterales bacterium
CACGCACCGCCCGTGGCGACAAGTCTCCGCCTTGCTTTCGATCGCCTCAACGCGGTGATCGACGCCTGTTGCCAAGAGGAACGGCTGGCTGCCTAAACTTGACTCATTCCCAACAGAATTTTTAGGACAAGGACTCTAGCGTCATGCTCATGAACGGGGCCTGCCGATTAGGAAAATAAATGGCCGGCTCGGCGTTGCGGCCTAGGCCCGAGTACTTGATATCGGCAACCACGCCGACCACTTCGGGATCCTTCGAAAGAATCCGACCGAGCGGACCAAAGCCGCCGGAGATCGTGTGCATCTTCTGGCCAATGGGATTTCCTTGCGGCCAGTATTGCCGCGCCAGAGCCTGATTGACAATGACCACTGGCGGCGCATCGGCGCGATCGTGATCGGTAAAGTCGCGGCCCGCGATCATTTGTGTTCCGAGCGCGCTGAAGAGTCCTGGACTGACCATGCGATGCCACGCGGTCTGATCCTCCGGATGCGCGGGTCTGGGCAAGGACAGAAAATGGAACGGCAGACGGTAGTCGAAATCCTGGGCCAGCGGAAGACTCGTGGTTGTGCCTGCGGCCTTCACTCCTGGCAGCGCCGCGGCCATCTCGCGGATGCGATCGAAAGTGTTGGCGACATCGATAGTCTTGACGTAGCGTGCAACGGGCAGGGAGATGTTCGCGGTAAGCACTCGCTCAGTCCGGAATCCGGGATCCACGTTGGTAAGTCGCGCGAAGCTCTTGATCAGCAGCCCCGCGCCGTTGACCAACACCACCGCGAGAGTGACTTGCGCGATCACCAGAATGTTGCGGCCGCGACGATCATGAGCTCCTCCGGAACCGCCGTGTCCGCTCTCTTTTAGAGCATTGCCCAATTCCGGTTTACGGATACGCAGAACGGGCGCCATTCCGAACAACAAGCCGGACACGACGCTGATTGCCAGCGTGTAGAACAGCACCGGAAGGTTAAGCGTGACTTCGTTGATGCGAGGAACGTTGGCCGGGCCGAAGACGCGGACTGCCCGAACGCCTGCGATTGCCAGGGCTAGCCCGGCCGTTCCGCCGGCAACCGCCAGCAAAAGACTCTCGGTGAAAAATTGACGCGCCAGTCGTCCTCCGCTGGCTCCGAGTGCCGCACGCAACGCAACTTCCCTTTCGCGTGCCGACGCGTGCGCCAGCAGTAGATTGGCCACATTCGCACAAGCGATCAGCAGCAGCAACCCGACGCTGGCAAGCAGCACGATCAGTGCCGGCTTCGAATTACCGACCAGATCGTCCGGCACCGTGCGAACACCAATGCCCCAATCCGCATTGGTGCTGGGAGACTCGACAGCAATCGCGCGGGCAATGGCGTCCATCTCCGCCTGGGCTTGCGGAAGCGTGACGCCGGGGCGCAGGCGCGCGACGGCATCCATGTATCGCGGCGTCGGCCGCTGACGGTAGTCCCGGATGCCGTTATTCCAAACCTGGGCGTCGCCGGCGAAGTGAATACCAGCGGGCAGGATGCCGATTACGGTATGCGCCAGACCATTGATGCCGATTGTTTTGCCGAGCAGAGCGGGATCGGATCCGTAACGGCGTTGCCACAATTCCGCGGTGATCAGCGTGACGTTGGGCCCACTCTGAAGTCCTTCCTGCTCCGAAATCGCGCGCCCAACGATTGGTGTGATTCCCAGCGTGTTCAGCAGCGAAGGAGTACCGCTCACACAAGGCAAGCGCTCCGGATCGTGGCCCGGATCGGTAAGATTCACTTCGTTGCGCCAGTAGCCGCCAAATGCCTCCAGCGTGTGGCTGCGTCCGCTCCAGTCGTAATAATCGGAGGGCGAAACGAAGTAACGTTGGATGCCGTTCTTCGGCTCGGTCTCGAATAGATTCACCAGGCGCGCTGCATCCTTATAAGGGAGAGGCCGCAGGAGCACGGTCTGGATAACGCTGAAGATGGTTGTGTTGGCTCCGATGCCGAGCGCGAGCGCGGTCAAGGCGATGGCGTAGAGAGAAGGCTGGGAACGCCAGGAGCGAAGTCCATGACGGAGATCGTGCCAAACCGTATCGATCTGCATTACTCCTATTACGGCGATTCCCAGCGAAGGTTACGGCCGTTCTTGCGAAAACTTTGAATGCAGCCGCCGGTGACCAATGTCGCTAAATTTTCTCAAAACCTTGTAGGGCGGTCCCCCATAAGCGCTAACCTAATCGAGGCGGCTGAGGGTCCTGCTCTTTGAACCAGATCTGTTCTCCGTCAACTAGCCTCATTTGACGTGAAGGGACATCACGGGAGTAAATTCCCAGAACGCCGTTTCGAGCCAACTTCAGATTTACCGACTTATTGGGAGGTTATCGAGGCAAGCCCCGATCACGCTTCGCCGGGCCAAGTTAAGATGAACCCATGATCGATATCGAGACAACCCGGCTGCGGTTGCGCCGTTGGATCGACGCCGATTTCGAACCCCTAGTGGCAATGAACGCCGACCCGCGCGTCATGGAATTCTTCCCTTCCACCGCGTCGCGTAAGGAAACCGAAGACCTCTGGAGCCGCATACACGACCATTTCGAGACCCACGGCTTCGGTCTTTGGGCCATGGAGGTGGACGGTATCTTTGCGGGCTGGCTCGGGCTAATGCGGCCGCGATTTGAAGCGCACTTCACACCGTGCGTTGAAGTCGGCTACCGGTTGCGTACCGAATTTTGGGGTCGAGGCCTTGCAACCGAAGGCGCTCGAGCGGTGTTGCGATACGGTTTTGAACGCCTGAAACTCGAAGAGATCGTCTCGTTTACGGTGCCTTCGAATACGAGGTCGCGCCGCGTGATGGAAAAGATCGGCCTGACGTTTTCCGAGGATTTCGATCATCCGCTCATCGCAGAGGGTCACCCCATGCGGCACCATGTGCTGTATCGGATCTCGCGGACTGCCTGGGAGGGTGGAGCTTCCGACCAAACCACATCTCACGGTCCGTTGACCCACTGAGGCACAGAATTTTCCAGGAATTGAGCTGCCGAGCAATGGTTAACGGAGGAACGGATGCGTGAAGCGGTCTCGAAGTCCGGTTGGAGGAAACATGGCCACGCGGTTCCCAAGAACGGCGTTTGGCGCGAGTCAACCGCTTTGTTTAACGGCGCCCCCCTCTTCCTCCGAAGGGAAGTCTATGGTTTCGGTTAGCAGCAGCATCTTTCGTGCGCCGCTTGATATGGCCACCCAAGCGGACTGGAGGTCCGATCGAGATCTTCCTAGGAGTAGGACTCCGAAGTTTGATTCCTCATTTCCACCAACCGCACCATAGTCATGACCATACATGTACCTGCCATTCGATGCTACTTGAACACTCATATAACCGTTAGAAACTGAATCCTTCCGCCTCGATCTCCAGTGTCCCACGAGGTATGTCTCTTTCTTGAGTTTGGGGCGCCAGCACCACTGGAGCTTCTTCGGAGCGTTCACGGTCTGCACCTTTATACCGCGTATGCTCTTTTTGATTTCGACTTCCTGGACATGCCACTCAAGAATCCTACGAACTGTCTTGTCACGCGTCTCGCGAAGATAGTAGACCGGCTGGACGGCGAGAAACCATGGCCCGTAAAGGCCCCGTTTTTGGCCCTCCCAGAGTTCAACTGCGATCGTCAGTCCAATCGCCATTATGGCCCCAACCAAGGGAGCGAAGAACAACTCGATCGCCAGGGGAGCAAACAACCAATCGATCATGCGTCAGGTGCCTTTCCGCCGCCTCTAAGGCCAGGACGTGCCTTTGACCAATCGTAGCGATTTATTTGCAAGGTCATTGGAAGGGGGGGTGCGGCGAAGCATCGGGGCAAGAAGTCCAGGCTGGAGGAAGTCTCCACGATTGTCCTCGAACCCTGTTTTCCGGACCCCGAAGGCACAAGCCCGACATGGCCAGGAGAGGTCCAAGTAAATTGCGCATTCGGGATTTGGCAAACTCCACCCTGCAAAGCATTTGGTTTCAATGGCCTTGGTCGATCATTGAACACAAAGGACGTTATGATGCGTGTATGGCAGACAGCACGCAGCCCGGTTTCGATCTCTCCGGAATGAATCAATTTGTAGATGAGGCGAATGTGATCAACCAGCAGCTCAGGGACGAAACTGACCGCGGCGCGGCGCTCGTAGGCGTCGCGTTCCTTGATGAGCTACTTGGCCGGCTGCTCAAGTCGCGTATGCTCGACGGTAAAACGAGCGAAGATCTCTTTGAAGGCTCCAATCCGCTGGCCAGCTTTTCCGCTCGTGTCGATGTAGCGTACTGCTTGGGGTGGATTGGCCCAGAAACATGCCACGAATTGCATTTGATGCGGAAAATCCGGAACGCCTTCGCCCACGTGCATACGCCTGTCACGTTCTCCAGCGACGCTATACAGAACCGTTGCAGGGCGTTGCAGATTCCTCAGGCCGTTCTTCCGGTGCGACTTCCCAGGGCCAGGGATCGCTTTTTGTTTTCAGTGTCTATGCTCATGTTACGGCTGGAGTATTATCGCCGCGACTCACGGGCACCAGCACCCGCATCGGACCCGCCGGTAACGCGGCTCGATCCGAGGGAAGGAACGGTCGTTGAGCCATGAGCGGTGAACGCATATCGTTCAACCTTCCGCCGGGCTTGGCGGTGATTGGCCGCGCCGATGAGGTCAGCCTCGACGAATACGAACGGGTGGCGATCTGATGTCCCCAGGAATTCTTGCATCCGTAATCACAGCTATTGCGGCGTTCATTGGTGTCATGATAGGTGGATGGTTGACGGCGCTCAATCAGAAACGCGAACGTCGGAATCGGCGTATTAGCGAACAGTTGGCCGGTTTTTATGGCCCAATACTCGCCATACGCGCTCAAGTGCTTTCACAAAGGGAGCTGGGTCAGAGAATCAGCGGGGCTGCAGAAGCAGCCTGGCAAGCAATGGTGAAGCGGGCTTATGAAGGGAACGACGAATTCGGGAAAATCGACCGCATGGAAAAGCTCACGCAGCAGCGGTGGCCGAGCTTTGAGAAGCTCACGGAATACGGTAACCGGCAGCTCGTGGAAGAAATCATCCCTTCCTACCGCAAAATGGTCGAGCTCTTCACCTCGAAAATGCATTTGGCTGAGCCGTCTACCATCACCTATTTTCCGGCGCTGTTGGAGTTCGTGGAAATATGGAACCGATGGCTTAATGAATCCTTGCCAGGTGAGGTGTTGGGAATCCTGAACCACACCGAAGACACCCTCTTTCCGCTTTACGACAATCTACTTGAGAACTTTACGCGCATGCACCAAGAGCTAGCTGAAAAGCGGCGCTGGTGGGGCTGGTGGCGACGCTCGCCAATAAAGGTGCACGGCCCTGCGCTCGCGGTGAATCCTTTCGCGGCTCCCAAGAGAGACTCCTGAGACGATGGGTTTTGACCCTGACATTTGAAACACGTCAACCTGCAACCGACGCAGTTCAGCGGATGTGTCGAAACCCACCCCTTTTGAAGCATCGCCTTTGACGCAGTTGGACGTAAAGCGCCCATTCCGCCAGAAGTGTAAGCCCAAAGGCCCTCGAAGTCCGGTTGTGGGAAGTGGCGGCCGTCGATTGCTCCTATCAAGCGCCGTTCATGGGCACTCGCGGAAAAATGACATCTATTCCTTCGGGTCGGACTGGCCGACCTAAGTTAGCGCTTATGGGGACCCGGTATTCATTCGTTGAAGAATCCAGCGGTCGCCGACCCACGCTGGCGAAGACAGGGCGAAGACAGGCCGCGGTTGACGGCAATGCTAGCCTAAACGTAGAGGCCACATCCATGCAACCCGACGGCGCCGCTGCCATCCGTGGCGTCAACCTCACTAAGAAATTCCGCTCCGGCGGCAGCGACCTGGTGATATTCTCCGGCCTCTCGTTCCAGGTGAATCGGGGAGAGCGCCTCGCGCTGGTGGGAGAATCCGGTGCCGGCAAAAGCACTCTGCTGTATCTGCTGGGAGGTCTGGACAGGCCGTCGGAGGGTACGATATACTTCGGACACCAGGACATTTCTAAGCTTTCGGACACCGAGCTCGCTGAGTTTCGCAATCGGGAAGTTGGCTTTGTTTGGCAGAATCACTCCCTGCTGCCGGAGTTTAC
>CATPCN010000701.1 GCA_955652855.1 uncultured Chthoniobacterales bacterium
ACCTGAGCTCCATAACGGGCGGTTGTGATTATCCGGGATCATGCCGTCGTTTCGAACAATCTTGTGGTTGCTGTCCTATCATCGACTCGCGGAGATCAGCGGATTATTCGCACCGGATTTTTGGAATGAAAAAAGCAGCCTATTCGGAGCCTTCGCCAAACCGAATGGCCTTCGCGGCCAATAGTCGATGGAGCGCAGCATGCGCGAGAGTCAGTGGGCTCAGCCGGGACCGAAGGATTGATGTAATCCACTATGGCATTGATCAGAAGATCTATTCTCCGGAAAAGCGTCTTGAGGCTCGTGCCGCGCTTGGTCTTCACGCTGATGAGCCTGTTCTCTTCTTTGCCGCGCATGATATTGGTCTGCCGCACAAAGGCAGTCAATACGTGCGCGAAGCTTTGACTCTTTTGCCGGCTAGCACACCAATCCGCCTCTTAACAATGGGCGCGGGACGATTTGAAGCTCTCCCTGGATTCAACCACACAAACTTTGGTCGCGTGGAAAGCGACGGTCTCCAGGCTTTGCTTTATCGAGCAGCGGACGTCTTCATCATCCCATCCCTTGAAGAGGCTTTCGGGCAAACGGCCCTTGAAGCCATTGCGTGCGGCACGATGGTCGCAGGATTCAATTCAGGTGGTATCTCGGATGTCGTGGAAAATAACGTGAATGGCGTGCTGGTAACACGCGGAGACGCACGCGCGCTTTCTGGGGCCATATCACAACTTCTGGAGGACGAGCCCTTAAGAATGCGCTGGAAACTGTCGTGCGAAGATTGGGTGGGCGACCGTTTTTCTTACTCTAGAAATGCGGCCGCCTACGTGGCCCTGTACGAATCTTTGCTTAACATCGATCTTCAACCTGTCTCGAAACCGTGATTGAGAATTCGGGGATGCCGGAAGCAAGACTTAAGATTGCGATCGCGGTTTGGTGCTTTAGGCCAAATACAGGCGGGCTGCAGGCGTACGTGGAGCAACTAAGTACGCAGCTACAAGAGCTGGGTCATAATGTGATTGTCGTCACGCGTGCCGCTACCCGTGTCCCTCGCGGGAGTGACTATCTCTTATTCAACGAGCAAGAGCGCAATCTTGTGGTCAAAGGAATTCGCGTCCGTTTGCTTAGGTTTTCGAGGTTTTGGCTGCCGACCTTGTGGCTTCTTGGGAAATTGGTCAAGAGGCCTCGCTTTGAAAGACTTGCGGTGGCGCTATATCAGCTTGTGGCCAGGAAGCCCGCGCGTAAAGCATTCGCTGGGTTCGATCTTATCCACCATATAGGCGAAGCATCGCCATTAACCGGCTTCGCCGCTGCGAAAGCAGCAAGGCATTGGAAAGTGCCGTTTGTTATCTCGCCGACTTGCCATCCTCATCATGTCGGCGACTCACCGTTGGACCTACTTTTATACAGACAGGCGAACCGCTTGCTGGTCTATACACAATACGAAGCGGAATATCTGAGGCAGAAGGGAATCGGCTGTCCTATCGACGTCGTCGGCAATGGAATCGAAGATCGATCCGATGGTAACGCTAAGCAGTTCCGAGATAGTACTGGAATTGCGGGGCCGTTTATTTTGTTTATTGGGCGCAAGGATGTTCAAAAGGGCTATCTACTTCTCGTCGATGCCTTCAAGATTGTTCGACGTCAACGACCGGAGCTTAATCTTGTTTGCATGGGCCCGGCGGGCTCTGTGCCTGTGACCGAGAACCTTGAGGGCGTGGCCCAACTCGACTTCACGTCGGATAAGCTGAAGCACGACGCACTGGCGGCCTGCACCTGTCTGTGCGTGCCATCGGAGGGGGAATCTTTCGGGCTTGTCTACATGGAAGCGGGTAGATACGGAAAGCCGGTAGTCGGTCGCAACGTGCCAGTACTTCAGGAATTACTGGGAGCTAGGGACGCTGCGTTGTTGCTTGGGAAGCCAGATCCTATCCGGAACGAGGCAACACTTGGACCGGAAGATCTCGCCTACGCGCTGCTCAACTTGGTTACGGATTTTCGAGAGTGCCGTCGCCTCGGTGAGAATTGTAGGCTGGTGTCGGAGGAATTCATTTGGCCGCGCAGGATTCAACTATCGGAACAGAGTTATTGGCTAACACTCGATCGATATAAAAATGGTGAAGACACCCCTGGACCCTAATCAGCTGCGAAAGCTCTCGCGCCCGCTTCGCGCTTTAACCTGGCGACTGCCGCTGGAGCTATCTCAGCTGGCAGCCAGGTTAACGTTCACGCCTATCAGCCGTTGCCATGACACTGGGCTACTGAAGCAATACTTGCCTGATCGCGGTGTGACCTTTGAAGACACGACCGTAACTTCAGGGCAACGGGAAGTTTTGCTGCGCGCAGTCGAAGCGACGGAGAATCTTGGCCTCCCGATTGTGGAACTTGGAGCGTGGCGTGGCGTCACGACCGCCGCGATGGCCGTGGCTACACGGCGGCTTGTGTACGCGGTAGATCCCTACAGCGACGCTTCAGGCAGCGATACCGACCTGTTCATTATGCGTGATCGCACGCGAGGTCTCGACAATGTGAAGCACGTACGAATGTCTTCCGGCGATGCGGCAAGGACTCTCCAGCATGAAGCTTTTAGCCTGGTGTTCGTCGACGCTATTCACGATTATTTAAATACTTGGTTTGATTTCAAGGTGTGGGGCTCACTGCTGACGCCCGGAGGAATGATCGCCTTCCACGACGTCGACGATCATGCGGGAGCAAATCTTGCTTGCCGTCGTATTTTGAGATCTGGTCGATTCGTCATGTGGGGCTATTGCCCCAACCTGGCCGTATTTCAGCGAAAATGATTGTGAGCTCTGGCTGTGGTAGCGCATTTTACATCTGAGTTAACTGGAGGAGCAGGCATTGCTGCCCAGCGGTTGCATATTTCTCTGGGCAGAGCCGGGGTAGAAAGCCGCATTTACTTTGGCACGGGTGAAGCCGTGGATCAGACGACGCTACCGGCTTTTCAGAATCGGACTTTTTTCTGGCGGAATGCTGTCGTCCTCGCGAATCGTTGGCGCCGCTATCGCGAAGCCAAAAGTGGGTTTGTCAGTAGTCCGCGGTGGGTGCGGAGGACCCCAATAGACAGACTCGGGGCAATGCCCAATCTCGTGAATCTCCATTGGGTGGCAAAGTGGTTGGACCTGCCAAGCTTTCTTGGCTCGCTCCCTGCCGAGCTACCTCTGGTCTGGTCAATCCACGATTTGATCCCTGTCACAGGAGGATGTCACTATCCCGGTGAATGCGATCACTTCACTCGTCATTGCGGCAATTGTCCTCAGCTGAAAAGACCTGCTCCTTCTGATGAAACGTACCGCTTCTTCGGAATCAAAGAGCGTTGTTATGCAGGACTCAATTTGCACCTGGTTGGAAATAGTGAGTGGACTACCACGCAGATTCGCCGATCCGGATTAGCAAAGTACGCGAAGTCAGTTCGCACAATTCACCTGGGGCTGGACCCGGAACAATTTCGACCGGTGGATAAACTTGTGGCACGGCGCGCGCTGGGAATATCACCCGAGCGGTTCGTCATCGGGTTCGCCTGTTCGGATCTTTCGGAAGAGCGCAAAGGGGGACAGTTGCTGGTTAACGCAGTCCAAGTCCTGCCCGAACGGCCTCTGTTGCTGACGTTTGGTGCGGGTCGCTGCGCCGATTCAAACGGCCCGGAGATCTTACGGCTGGGGGTCTTGCAAAGCTCCCAGCTCCAAAGCCTTTTCTACTCAGCCGTGGATGTTTTCGCTGCGCCGAGTCGAGCGGAGACGTTTGGCAACACTGCGCTCGAAGCAATGGCGTGTGAAACTCCGGTAGTCGCGTACGCGGCTGGGGGATTGAACGACATAGTAATGAGTGGCGAAACCGGCTTACTGGAGGCGCAGCTCGCAAGCGTTTCGGGTCTGACGCGTATGTTGCAATGGATGCACAGTCACCCTTCCGAGCGTCAAACGATGGGTAGAGCTGCTCGCGCCCGTGTGGTCGAACACTTTACTGACGATCTAATGGCGACAAACTATGCGAACCTATACCGGGAATTGCTAGCCTAGCGCCTTCACCAATTACCTTCTAGACCCACCGTCGCGAAAATAATGGCAAAAATAAAACGTCGCTTTCTTAGGACACAGTTTAGCTATCTCTTCCGCACATATCGGCAAAGGCGATCCTGGCGCCACAAGTTATGGATCCTTGTTGAGGCTTTCACGTTGCTCATCCGATATCGTCGATTGCAGGTCGATTTGTCTTTCGCTCCGATACCGACCACGATGCACGGGAAAACTTGCGTAGTAATTCTCCTGAGTCACAATCGTCCTCAAAATCTTTCTATCCTAGTCAGAGGGGCACTACAGACCGGCTTTGTAGACAAAGTGGTCGTTTCTAATAGTAATAAGCAGGTGCGTATCGCCGAGTGGATCGATGAAGCCGATTCGCGGGTACTCCTTATCGACGAGAATAGACCGACCCAGCCAGGACATCGGTTAGTGCTCGCAAGGGAACACGGAACGAAACACATCGTGGCTATCGATGATGATATCTTCCTAAGTCCGAGCCAATGGCACCGGCTATTCGAATGTCTTGTATCAGATGAGGCCGTGCCTCACGGCGTAACGGGCAACATCTATCGCCCTGGGACACAGTCCTCAAATGGGAGTCCTTTTCATCATGTCACCGGTGTGGAACGAGATGTCGATGTGCTAATAGGCTCTTATGCGTTTACGTGCGAGCATCTTGAGAGAGTCTTTGCTCTTGCTGGTGCCATCGGCATTCGTGATGTCTCGCAGGTGAGGAACTATGACGATATTCTACTCTCTTTCGGGGGGGTAGGGCCTCCACGTATTCATGCGATCAAACCGGCACTGCTCTGCGCTTCAGCATCCCTTTCCGGCGTCGCTTTATGGAAAAGCGATGAACAATTCTGGGATGAGCGGGAACGAGTATTTCAGAAGATTCGAACCGCGCGACTGGCACTAGACAGCCCGTGGTCTGAGCGCCCAAAGCAACTCTCACAGGAGGTAGGAGAGTCTTGAACACGCCATTCAGATGTAGAGTCGTCTCGCAACAGTTCAAAGCTGACACATGGGATGATTTTCAACTGGACGATATACTGTATTCCCCGCGCGTGCCGCTTGATACGGCCGATGCTCTGCTCGTGCTCTATGATCCCAGCGAGGAACTCCTCGCCTTCACGGGCCCGAAGCTCTGGTTTACAATAGAGCCTTCCTGGCATCATCACTTTCACTCGCATCGGGTCGGTCGCCGACTCATTCGTGAGCTCGAGATTTCTGAGCGGGCGTTTTACGGCCACCCGCTACTCAGCAACCGTGTTCCTCACCCCACATTCCGTCGCGAGTTGACAACGGCCAGGATGCCGGCGCCAAAACGCGCTGCTATTGCGTGCGTCAGCAATTTTGGGGGTCGAATGTGGTTTTTGAAGCAGCGTTTCAGCCTTCGCAATCGGTTTGTTCTCTCTCCGCTTGTAGAGCTCTACGGCAGCCTGCTTTCGTGGAAACGGTTTCGGCATTTTCCAGCTATTTGGCGCTCTGGTCCGCCTGCGAACTACCGAGGACAACCTACTCTTAGCCATGAGTTTTTCGACGACCCGTACCTTGAGTTTTTGTCTACCTTCAAAGTAGCCGCGTGTCTCGAAAACTGTGTAGAGCCTCATTATTTTACTGAAAAATTCGTCAATGCAGTGCGTGCTGGCTGCATTCCCATTTATCACGCTCATCCCACGGTTCGTGACAGATTCCTGCGCAACGCAAAGTGGGTGGAACCAGCTGATTTCGGTTTTTCGCCTCGTCGCACGATAGAATATGCCTTGGCCCAAGATCAGTCAGAATTCCGGCGTGCTAATGATGCATGGCTTGAATCCGGTATACTCGCAGATACCGATAATCAAAAAATGCTTCCGCTGCTGCACCGAATTATCAGATCAAAGATCAAGAACAATTCCACGGCTAAATACTAGGCGTGCATTTTTTGAAATGACGGATTCTGAAAATCGACGAATTGAAATCGCTGCTTGTTGCCGGGATGCCGATTCAATTCCCAAGGTTGCCTCGGCGGGTTCAGTCGAGAAGGGGACCGATGGCACGATTGTCCAGACCATGCATAATGGGATCAAGGTCTTGGCGGACACCTATTACAACCAGTTCAATACGGAGATTGTGAAACGTTTGCGTGGACATCACGAGCCACAAGAGGAAAAAGCGTTTCATGAAGTGTTAAAGCGAATAGGAGATGGAGGAGTAATGATTGAATTGGGAGCTTATTGGGGCTACTATTCTCTCTGGTTTCACAAAACCATTGCGTGGGCCATCAATTATCTGATTGAACCCGTTGCCGATAATCTGATAGTCGGCCAACGGAACTTCCAATTAAATGGATTCAAGGGACATTTTAGCCGCGCCCTAATCGGCAAAGAGGAAAACCTCAAGGATGACCCTCCAATAATAACCATTGATGGATTTGTTCAGCGCGAGGCATTGGAACGGATCGCAATATTGCATGCGGACATTCAAGGCCATGAATACGAGATGTTGCTTGGAGCGACAGATTCCGTTCAGAAACGGCGGTTCGAATTTGTCTTTATCTCTTCCCACGGCTTTAGGGTTCATGCCCGATGCCTCGGATTTCTGCGCAAATACGGCTACCGCATCATTTGCGAGCACACCCCCGGTGAAAGCTACGCTGTCGACGGGTTTATAGCGGCCACGGTGGATAGAGAGATGGGCTCAGTGAGAATCAGCAGAAGATACGGGGGCTTTCGGGAATGGGTGAAGTCATTTGGTTGCAGGGTGATGTCGCATTTGCCTTTCTAAATGCGAGTAAGCTGTTTCCGGGAAAAAAACCTTCGCACCTTATTTCTATTGAAACCACCACACATATGACCTGCTCGGTCATGATCACCACCAGGAACCGCGCGCCGGACCTGCGCCGGACCTGTCAGATTGTCTCCCGGCTCAATCCGGCTCCATTCGAAATCCTGATCACTGCCGATGGCTGCACGGATGACACCGCGGAAGTGGTGAAGACGGAATTGCCAAAGGCGAAGTTAATTGTGAACGAGTCAGGCAAGGGTTCAGTGGTTTCGCGCGACCATATGATGCGCGAAGCGCAAGGGGATCTGGTGCTGGCCTTGGACGATGACAGTTATCCTGAAGAGAGAGATTGTTTACGTACTTTGTCGGATCTATTTTCGAAGAACGCGCGCGTTGCGATTGCTACGTTCCCTCAGCGAACAGATGAATATCCAAACACGCTCGCGCGGAATGACTTTGGCCCTGACCGCCTGGTACGCTCCTTCGCAAATTCCGGCGCATGTCTACGGGTTTCGACCTACCGATCATTGCCGGGATTCGAGCCAATGTTTTTCCACATGTATGAAGAGCCAGACTACGCTCTACAGTGCATAGCCAACGGCTGGGATGTGCTCTATTTTCCACGTATAGTAATTCGCCATCATTACACCGGAAAGGAGCGCAGTGAATTACGCAATCATCATCGGCATGCTCGTAATGAAATGTGGAGTGCGCTGATGCGTTGCCCGTTTCCGTTCGCGGTCGCAATTGCGACATGGCGAATTTCTTCCCAGTTCGGGTATGCGTGCAAACGGGGCTGGTCGTGGATTATCCGGGAACCATTATGGTGGTTGGAGGCGGCCACGGGACTGCCGGCGGCTCTTCGAAAACGTCGGCCCATATCGTGGAGCGGCTACAAACGTTGGCTAAAGTTAGGGGATTGATTACGCGAAGGAGGGACTATTAATTGGCTGAAACGGCCTGGATTTGTTGCCAGCTTGGAGCGCGGGAACATTACGCGATTCCGCGTGCTCTTTACCGAAGCCGTGCACTCGATCGGCTAATTACGGACGCTTGGGTACCGCGGAGGTCGATTCTACGAATCGTCGGGAATCGGAGATCGGAGATCGGAGGTCAGCAGCCAGAGGTCAGCAGTCAGAGGGCAGAGGGCAGAGGGCAGAGGTTCGCCACGGCGAATCCGTCAATCGGCGGATCAGGCATCGCAGAGCGATTTCACAGCGAACTGCGCAACGCGCGTGTCACTGCGTTCAACTGGTCGCTTATTACATTTGAGATGCTCGCGCGTATGCGCGGATTGCGTGGATGGCCGCTGATTATGGCCCGGAACGAATGGTTTGAGCGCAAAGCGGTCGATTGGCTGCGCCGAAACGCTGACACGCTGAAAGCTGAAAAGCTGAAATCTGAGACGCTGAAAACCGAGCTGATTATTTTTGCTTACAGCTACGCCGCGCGGGAAATCTTCCGCTTTGCCAAACAACGCGGCTGGAAAACGGTGCTCGGGCAGATCGATCCCGGCCCGGTCGAAGAGAAGATTGTGACCGAAGAAGCCGCGCGGGTGCCGGGCCTCGCCGGAGACTGGCAGCCGGTTCCCCCAGAATACTGGGATAATTGGCAAGAAGAATGCAGTCTAGCCGATCATATTATAGTGAATTCTGAATGGTCGAGAGCCGCCCTGATAAAGGGCGGGGTTAGCGGTGAAAAGTTATCAGTTATTCCGCTCGCTTACGAATCACCAATAACCGATACGCCGATAACTCGGTCGTATCCCGTGTGCTTCACGCGGGATCGACCGCTTCGCGTCCTTTTTCTCGGGCAGGTGAATCTGCGCAAAGGCGTCGCCCGTTTGTTCGAGGCAATTCGCCAACTTAAAGATGAGCCGATCGAGTTTCAGTTCGTTGGACCTATGCAAGTGGCGGTTCCCGAAGATTTGAAAAATAACGCCGGTGTTCACTGCTTCGGCGCGGTGCCACGCGGCCACGTGGCGAATTTCTATCGGGACGCCGATGTGTTAATATTCCCGACCTTGTCGGACGGTTTTGGATTAACCCAGTTGGAAGCACAAGCGCAGCGTCTTCCGGTGATTGCTTCTCGCTATTGTGGCGAGGTCGTAAAACACGGCGTGAATGGATTGCTCCTCGAACGGCCGACTGTCGACGCGATCGTCGAAGCGCTGCGATTCTGTCTCGCGGATCCAGGACAGCTTGCCGCGTTCTCGAAGGCGTCGCGCGTCGAGGATCGCTTTTCAATCGACGCGCTCGGCGCGAATCTCCTAACCATCAACAATTAACTGATAACCAATAACTGATAACACGCGGCCCCGCCGCCTTATGGATCTTGAAACTGGATTTTATACCTGCACGTGCATCCAGATCGCATGGATCGTTGTTTCCGCTATCTGGTTTTGGCGGAGGAGCGACGAGTTTCCGCTGATCCTCAGTCTGTTTTTATTTTACGTCTTTGCCTTCCGGTTTTGGGCGTTGCTCCAGGGCTGGGCGGCACCGGTAAACATTGCTCCGTTTGGATTTGCTCCAGTCGCGGTTGAAAGCTGTTTGGAGTCGCATGCGCTTGGGGTGCTCGGGGAAACGACGCTCCTCGGAGTTTACATGCTCGCGCAGAGCCGAGCGATCTGGGTGCCTCGCGTAATCGCGTCACCTCCGTTCTTGCAATGGCTGCGGCCGCGAACTTTCGTGTTAGCGGTTGTTTGCGCAGGACTGGCAACATTGACGCGCCGCGCTGTGGGAGCACAGATTGATGCCGGTAAATCGATGAGTTTCGAGATTAGCAGCTACCTATCGTTATTCCCGATGGTCCTGATTAGCGCTGGGATTCTGCTCGTTTTACTCTGGAAGGCTGGCGGTTTCAGTTCAGTGCCGCAGAAAGCGATTGCTCTTATAATGCTGGTGGCAATCGCATTTCTCAGTTTCGATTCCTCGTCGCGCTTCCAATTTCTCGGGTGGATTTTAGCGTCGACAATCATCTTGACGGCAGGCTTGCCTTTTCGGCAGAAAGCATTATTTGCGCTACTCGGGCTGACCACCGCCGCGGCTCTATTTGCGGTTGCGGGTGCCTTGCGTAGAGCTGATGACCCGGATCTCGTGCTGGAGGAGGCATCGGTAAACCGGTTCGCTTTCGCCTCCGACGCGAACATGCTCGATGGTTTCGTGCTGTTGCGCCAGGTTTATCCGGACATGCTGAACTACAGTTATGGAGGTGAACATTTGGACATTCTCACGCGGCCGATCCCGCGTGCCTGGTGGCCGGCCAAGCCCGTGGGTGGTTATCTCAACAAGCTCGGGATTATCGACGCCAACTCGGGAGTCAGTCTAGGTATTTCGCCGAGTTTATTCGGCTCGTTCTATCAGGAAGGCGGCATCAGAGGGATGGTGCTGTTATCGGCGCTGTATGGTTTTGGGTTCGCCCGACTGATCCGATTCTCGGCCCTGACAAATCCTGTTGGAGGTTTGCTCATCCGGGCAATCGCCTGCGCGGCGGTCGTTCCGCTCTTACGCGGCGGGGATCTACCAGGAATCTATGCTTGGTTTGGGATGGCATTCTGGCCTTGTTTCCTCGTTCTGTATCTATGGCGAAAGGAATTGTTAACCAAAGGTTTGGAAGCTGCGACCAGAAATTCTTCTCCCCTCACACAATCGTTCGCACCTGCTGTTTCGACGAGATAAAACATCTAGCTTCGAGGTTGCCCGCCGTAGGGCGCCGCCTAAATCAGCGGTAAGACGCATCGAATAAGATCGAAACAAGTATGAGATAGGTACGAGAGTATCGCCGGCACACTCACCGATTGAAACGCATCGTTCTCCATTGGCCACGTCTGGGTCCTTATCATCTGGCGCGCTTACGCGGCGCGCATGAATTGTTCGGCGCGCGTGGTGTCGTGGTCACGGCGTTGGAAATCGCGGGCATGGACCGCACTTATGGTTGGAAGAAAGAGGAAAAGCCAACGGTGTTCGAGCGGCGCACGCTGTTCCCAAACGGATATTATGAAGACCTATCCGATACCGAATTGAAGCCGGCCATCTTCGCTACACTTGATGAATTGTCGCCGGAAGCGGTCGCGATCAATGGTTATGGATTTCGCGATTCGCGGATCTGTCTGGATTGGTGCACCTCGCGCGAGACCAAGGCAATCCTGATGACTGAAACGACCGCAGCCGACAAGCCGCGTCTCTGGATGCGGGAGTTTGCCAAGCGGATTCTCCTGCGGCGCTTCGACGTGGCGATCTGCGGTGGCCAGCGACATCGCGATTATCTGCTCTCTCTCGGAACGGCGCCCTATCGCGTGTTCACAAAGTACGACGTGGTAGACAATGAGTACTTTCGCCGGAAGGCGGGGGAGGTCAGCGGTTCGCAGGGCGCGAACTTTACGGCGGGAGGTCGTGAGATTTCCGCGAATCGACCTAGGGAAGCCGGCGACTCAGTTTTGGCGAAAACCGAGCGGTCAGGTAACACCGCACTGCCTGGATTAAATGATCCGCGGCTTTTTTTTCTAGCTTCGAATCGCTTCATTGCTCGGAAAAACCTGCGCACTCTGGTTCAGGCTTATGCTCGTTACCGCTCCAACGTTCCCGATGGGTGGCGGCTCGTGTTGCTCGGTAGCGGCGAACAGGAAGCGGAGCTGAGAAAGATCGTCGCGGACCTTGCAATTCCCGATGTTACCTTTGCCGGGTTCCGGCAAATCGAGGAGTTACCGTCTTACTATGCGGCAGCAGGCTGCTTCATTCACCCCGCGCTGATCGAGCCCTGGGGGCTTGTGGTCAACGAAGCGATGGCGACTGGTTTGCCGGTCATTGTCTCAACTGGAGCAGGCTGTGCCGATGACCTGGTCGAACACGGAGCGAACGGTTTCGTCTTTGACCCTGCTGACGTAAGCGATCTTGCGCGCTGCATGGCTACGCTGGCGGGAGACGCGGATTTGCAGACACGGATGCGCGCCCGGTCGCGAGAGATTATCGCCCGGTGGACGGTCGACGATTTCGCGAAAAGTCTATGGAAAGCATGGGAAGCTCCGCGGATTTTTTATCGCCTGGTGACCGCGGGAGAACGCAATGTCGTAGCTTATCCGGAACGAAGCATCGCTTGCCGGCTCCAGCACGTGAGGTGTTTCCGGCCGGTCACGGCAAGGCAGCACCTGTTGTTCGCCGGAATCCGCATTGTCATCTTGCTCCGATGCGATCGGTGGATGTTTCGGCGGACCGCGCCGGACGATCCCCTGAATTTTTCTTCCGACCTGGCCAATACCATGCGCGACGTCTCCAGCCGCGTCGAGCAAGAGCAACTCTTTTACACAATAGCATGGCCATCCGAAGCCAGAAGAAGGCGGACGTATGCATTTGCTTTGTCGGACGAGAACAAACCGCTCGCTTTTATCAAGATGTCCGAAGCCGGAGATAGGGAAGCACTGGCGAATGGGTTCGATGCTTTAAGCAAGCTTGCTGAGCTTCGGCAGGGCGCCATTCGTTTTCCGCTGCCGTTTTTTTGGGGGAAATGCGGTGTGGTCGACTATTATGCGAGTCAGTACGTTCCTTTGAAGCGCGCCCGGCGCGTTCTATCCTCTCTTAATCCGAAGGTTCTCATCGAAAGTTATTCCGGCCCAGTTACGGTTATGTCTCCGGAGCGAGTGGCGAAAGCGAGATGGGTCTCGCAGTTCTGGAATGTAGTAGACGAGCGGAGCTCATTTGCTTCTAGATTAAGAGACGACTTCCAGTACCCCGTCCAATGCTGCCGGGTTCACGGCGACCTGACTCGCGCAAACATGATACCCTCCGGGAACGCCATATGGATCATCGACTGGGAATTAAGCGATGCGTTCGGTCCACGGATGACCGATTACATTACTTTCTTTCTGGGCAAGCGTCAGCGCCGGCTAGTGCATAAACCTGTGAAGGTGATGGCAGAGTTCCGGCAGAAGTTCTTGAGCAACCAAACGTCGGAAGATCAGCGCAACGCGCGACTGGCAGTGGCATTCCTTCTCGGACGAGGATCGGGGCTCGGCCGCAGAATCGTCGCCGCATGGGGCGCCGTCGAATGAGCGACGCGCGCGAAGGTTACTCGGAAAAATTCAGGGAGGCGATTGCGGCCTCGGAGTATGAGAGATTCTATACTCCCGGAACGGCTGATCATGCCATTTGGACTCACGAGCGAAAGATTCTCACTGATCTACTGGCGCGCCACCAAAAGCATTGGCCGACCTGCGACTATCTGGATTTCGCGTGCGGCACCGGGCGCGTAATCGAGTTCATGGAATCCCGCGTGGCCACGTCCCGAGGAATAGACATATCGTCCGAAATGCTGAGACTGGCGGCGCCCAAGCTGCAACGGAGCGAGCTGATTTGCACTGATATCACAAAGTCAGACCTGCCTGAGGCGAAGTACGATCTGATAACGGCATTCCGTTTTTTCCTGAACGCGGAGCCGTCGTTGCGCATCGCGGCGATGCGAGCGCTTGCGCTGCGACTAAAGAATACTGAAAGCGTGCTTGTTTTTACCAATCATGGAAACCCATTCAGCTATAAGGGGGTTATGTGGCCGGTGCATCGAACATGCCAGCTTCTGTTCGGCCGGCAGACATTTGGAAACTACCTGACCCATAAGCAGATCAGGCACCTGCTTGACGAATCAGGTCTGCACATCATCGAGCGGTTCGGCTGCGGAATAATTTCTCCGCGCTTTTTTAAAATTGCTCCGTCAATGGCAGACTCAATAGAATGTCGCTTTGGCCGCGACAAGGTGGCGCGCGCGATAGGTGTTAACCAAGTATACGTCGTCAGTAAGACATCGTCTTGATTCGCAGCAATCACCCTGAAGGCACGAACCAATTCACGGACAACTCTTCTAAGTATTCCCGAAATGAAGCTAGCAATGCTGACCCCGTCCATATCGCGCCGCGCGGGAGGCTTGCGTGATTGTGTCCTGAATCTAGCCCGTTCGTTAGAGGAGAAGCACGATGTTCGTGTCGACGTTCTCAGCGTTGAGGACGAATTCGCGACCGCCGACCGGCCTTTGTGGGATCCGCAGAGCGTTCATCTGGCCCGATCGAAGCTCGCCACGTTTCGATACGCTCCAGAATTATCTCACAACCTCTCGACTGCGGACCCTGATCTCGTTCATACCCACGGCCTGTGGACTTATTTGTCCATTGCAACTCTGCGATGGTCACAGAGGAGAATGAAACCATACGTGGTGTCGGCCCATGGAATGTTGGACCCCTGGGCTTTGCGGAATTCACAATGGAAGAAGCGCATTGCCTCGTTTCTCTTTGAACGGCGGCACTTGAAAGGCGCTGCTTGCCTGCATGCAATCAATCGACCAGAAGCAGAGGCAATGCGGAACTTCGGTCTGAAGAATCCGATTTGTGTGATCCCCAACGGGGTCGAAATCCCTGACTCGACCAGCAAGTTGGAACCACCGGAATGGGGAAACGAATTCGAGCGCGACCGAAAAGTCCTGCTGTATCTGGGCCGTCTCCACCCGAAGAAGGGACTGCCGACCCTTCTGAGATCGTGGCGAGAGGCCATTTCGAAAAACGGCGACTGGATTTTGGTTATCGCAGGGTGGGATCAGGCGGGTCACCGTTCTGAACTGGAGCAACTGGTTGCTCAGTTAGGAATTTCAGACTCGGTAAAGTTTGTCGGCCCACTTTTTGGCGCGCAACGGGAGGCGGCGTATCAAAGTGCCACCGCTTTTGTCCTGCCATCGCTCAGTGAAGGTCAGCCGCTGGCCGTGCTCGAGGCATGGTCTCATGCGCTTCCCGTGATCATGACCAGGGAATGTAATCTTGGCGAGGGTTTCGAAATGGGGGCGGCAGTTCGAATGGAACCGGCAGTTGCAAGCGGAACCGATGCGTTGAAAACATTGTTCTCGTTGGGTGACGCCGCTTTGCGAGAAATGGGAATGTGCGGCAAGAGACTGGTCGCGAGCAGCTTTTCATGGCCACGGATTGCGGCTGAAATGTTTTCAGTTTATCAGTGGGTAATGGGCGCTGGAGCAACGCCGTCATCTCTGCTCACCAATTAGCCTCTAGTGGCAGGGGCGACGTCCCGCCGCGTAATTCTTTACTGACAGCTCGTAACAACTGTCGTACGCTCAAAAATTGTCGCGATTTTTTCCGAATCAGGCCGTTCATGTTGACTCAGGAACCAGGCAAGGCAGCTCGCCCAGATGTTTTCGTCGAAGAAGAGGTCGAGACTCCGGCTTGGGAACAATCGGCGGCGGACGACGCACGCGTTCCGGATCAAAGCAAGCCTCTGTTAGCAAAGATTCTCGAACACGATTGGATCGTGGCCTTGTTTTATGTCAGCTACGACGTCGTTTGCTGGGTCCTCCTTTATGGAATCGTAGGCTGCCTCCGACGCGATGAGTTTTTCACGACTCCGTTCGAATTCGTTCTGGTCGATTGCATCGTCTTGGCAGTCATTCTGCAATCGCTTTATATCATCGGCGGGTACAATCGGAACATTGAGACTCGCAGTCTGACCTACACCGCCGAACATATTCTCGCGATCGCGGCAGCGGCAGCAATCAGTTCGCTCATTATCTATTCCGCTGCGGCTTACGACGCCAGTATGAAGCCGAGCCGTGGCGTGCTTCTGATCAGCTTTATCGCGTTCCTGCCGCTGTCACTCGTTTACCGGCGGTTTATGCGACGGCTTATCGCGACCTCGACCGCGCAACGCACCTTCTTGGTGATCGGCAGCGGACAGATGGCAGCACAGTTTTATGAAAATTACCGGCAATCGCCCAATCATCAACAATTGGAGTTTGTCGATAATGACACCGCGCGGATTGGATCGACCATTGCCGGCGAGGGTTCGCCGATTATTCAGGGCGGGATCGCGGCCAAGCTGGCCAAGCTTGATGAACGATACAGCGGCGTGATTTTGGCCGAGAGCATGGACCGGTTGGGTCGAGACCTGGTGGAGCGGCTGGTGCGAACGCAATTTCAACGAACACGCGTTTACACACTGGAATCGTTTTACGAAGCGCACTGGCGCCATGTTCCAATGCAGATGATCGATCCGTTCTGGCCGCTGCAGATGGGGTTCCAGCTCGCGCGCATTTCGCCTTACCATTATCTGAAGCGCCTCTGCGATATCGTCGCGGCGACGGTGTTATTAGTTATTAGTTCGCCGTTGATGGCTATGGCGTGGGCGCTGATTCGCCTAACGAGTAAAGGCCCGGCGATTTTTAAACAAGTGCGAGTGGGAAGGGAAGGGCAACCGTTTACTGTCTACAAGTTCCGGACGATGGCGCAGCGCGGTACCGCAGCGCAGTTATCGGTCAGCGGTTCGCAGGGCGCGAACTTTACGGCGGGAGGTGGTGAGCGGTTTGTGAATCCACCTAGGGAAGCCGGCGACTCGGTTTTGGTGAAAACCGAGCGGTCAGCGGTCAGCGGAGAGGAGACGGAAGACATTTACACGCGCAGAGACGATCCGCGCGTGACGCGCGCGGGGCGTTGGCTGCGCAAGCTCCGGATTGACGAGTTGCCGCAACTTTGGAACGTGTTCAAAGGCGACATTAGCCTGATCGGTCCGCGTGCGGAATGGATCAAGTGCGTTGAACGTTATGAGGAGCGAATTCCGTTCTATCATTTTCGGCATCTGGTGAAACCGGGGATCACCGGCTGGGCACAAGTGAATTATCCCTACGGCGAAAGTGAAGAGGACGCGGCGGCGAAGCTTCAGTACGATCTCTATTACATCCGCCATTACTCGCTCAAGCTGGACGCGATGATTGTGCTCAAAACCGTGTACACGATGCTTTCTGGAAAGGGCCGGTAGCCGCGACGCCAAACACTGAAATGCTGAGACGCTGAACTGCGGAAGTGCTGACAACTGACGGGCTGAAATGGTGACATGATGAAAAGCTGAAACGCGGAAATTTCAGTTTTTCAGAGTTTCAGTTTTTGAAACGTTACCCGCGCCCGCTGCGCTGGACGTAACCGCCCGAATAGCCGCCGGTGTAGGAGCCTTCGCCTTTGCCGTAGCCGTCCGAAGCGTAGTAGTAGTAGTAACCGGCTCCGCGGCGTCGCGGTAACCGATTCAAAATCACGCCGGCCGGGTGACTGCCAGCCGCGCCGAGAAGTATAAGTGCACGTTGAACGGCGTTGCGAGCGGTTTTCGCGGCCTGAACGACGAGACAAACACTTTGGACGTGCGGCGTCATTAAAAGAGTGTCGCTGACCGCGAGAATCGGCGCCGTGTCGATGATCACGCGGTCGAAATCTTTTGAAGCTTCTGCAACCAGCCGGGAAAATTGCGGACCGCTCAACAACTCCGCCGGATTCGGTGCGCGTTGACCGCCGGCGAGAAGATAAAGTTCGCCGCCGGTGGAAGTGAGAGTCGGGCGTGGGCCGCCGCGATGTCCGAGAACGTCCACTTCGCTGGCGGCAACTCCGCGCACCGCCTCCTTCAAGGCGACGGCGCCAACCAAATAATCGACAATCCCGGGCGCTTCCGGCTCAAGACCGGCTTTGCCATTTCCCGATTGATGAATTTTTCGAAAGATCTTGTGCAAGCTTGGGCGGCGCAGATCGCCGTCGAGCAAGAGCACGCGGTGACCCTGTTGGGCAAGCGAAAGGGCGTAGTTCGCGCTGGTGAAACTTTTTCCTTCGCTTGGAAGCGCGCTGGTAAAAAGGAAGACTTTGCGTTCTGCTTCCGGACCCAGAAGCGACAACGCCGCGCGCAAATTGCGGAACGCTTCCGCAGCTGGTCCTTCCGGCGCTTCCGCCATGAGGCGATAAGTCGCACTCCCCGATGGCCCTGCGTCCTCCTTCTGTTTGGTCGATTTCTCCTCTCGTTTAACCTCAGGGACAGCCGAAAGCACCGGTAACGCGAGCACCGATTCCGCCTGATCGACCGTGCGGATGGAGCGGTCGAGCGCATTCAATCCAAAAGCAATGGCGAGTCCGGCGGCGAGTCCGCCGAGTAATCCGAGCGCGACTGATTTCTTGGCATTGGGACTGACCGGAGTTCGGGAAATCGGCGTATGCTCGATGACACTAACAGCATTCGCTTTTGCATCCTTGGTAACATCGGTTTGTTTGATCTGACGAAGCACGCTTTCATAAAGGGCGCGGTCTGTTTCCGCTTGCCGGGCCAGTTGTTGATAGCCGATCGCAGCCTTGTTCAAGGCTAACGCAGCTTTTTCCTGTTCCTGGACGGCCGACTCAAGATTCGTTTCGGAAAGGCGCGCCTGTTCGACTGCATTGCGCAAGACCGAGGGCTGCTCGAGGGCCGCACGACGCAAGGCAGTTTTAATCTCAGAATAAGCAGCGTTGGCGGCGATCATTCGCGGATGCTTTGACTTGTAACGTTGCGCGAGCGTGGCCATGGTGGACTCGAGTTGGCCCAGCTCGCGACGTCGCTCAGCTACGCTGGGAGCACTGGCGATGCTGGTCACAGCGAGCAATGAATTGATATCGTCGCCAGCCTCTTCTACCTGCCTGAGCTCGCCTTCCAATCGGAGTCGCTCTGTCTTGGCGGTGATTAATTTGATACTGAGCTCCTGTAATTTGTCTTCGACCAAACCGCCGCGCCCGCCGGCGGAACCGCTGCCCACCTGGCTTCCGGTCGACGCGGCGCCGCCACCCAGTTGGAGAGCGTCCGGGGTGCGGGCCCTATATTCGGCCACAGCGCCCTCGCTCTTCTGCAAATTTTCCTTCAGCCGCTCTTCTTCTTCGAGCAAGTATCGCAACGTCTCCTGGCTGAAAGTGGCCCGGCGTTCGATCGACGACCGGATGTATTCGCGACCGACTGCTTCGGCAAGACGATGCGCCATTGAGGGGTCGGGGTTAATGACAAAAAGATCGATCAAACGTGTGCCGCGACGGATCACCGGCTTGACCATGCCGGAAAGCGCTCCGGCAAGTGCTTCCTCAGTTGGAGTAAATGCGGGATCGTGCTCCGAAGCGGAAGCCGCCGAGGTGCTTCCACTCGATTTGCTTGCAGCGCTCGACGACGACGGACTTGGCGCGGCTTTACCGCCGCCTAACAATGCGCGGCCTTCATCATCGGCCAGGCCTTCGGCGCGAATGATCCGGGCGAGCAAGGTCCGGTTAGTGAGATTCTGTTCGATTGTGCGCAGTGCTTCCTGACTGGCCAGAAACATCGAGCGATTTCGCGCCGCCGAATCTTCAGTCAGCAAACTTGGCTCAGCCATCTCAACTTCAAGCACGGTATGCCCCTGATACAATTTTGGCGTTCTGGCGAGGTAACCCAGTGCCAGAACCAGCCCCACTACGGTGCAAAGCACAACCAGCCAGAGGCGTTCCTGCACCACGTGCCAAAGGTGTCGAAAATCGATGCCGCGCGTGAATTCCGTCTCCGCTCCCAGGCTGCCGAAACCGCGAACGGTTGGGACAACGCTGTTTCCGGAGGGCGAAGCGACCGGCGACATAGGTGTAATTTTCGATTCGTCGGGCATCGGGAAATAGTTATTCGTTATTGGTTATTTAGTTATTGGCTCGCCACGCCGAAGCGTCGGCGAAGCCGGGTTATTGGTTAACAGTTATTCGTTATCAGGTAGCGTTTCAAAAGATGCTTTCGCCGACCGTGATCGTGTCGCCGGGTTCAACTCGAAATCCCCCTTCACTACCGCCGCGGCGGGCGATCCTCTTCCCGTCAACCCGCATGACCTGATCTCGACGCTTAACGCTGATTCGTTCCGGCGCGGCGATCCGGGTGTAGCCGCCGGCGATCGCAATCGCTTCGAGCAAATCAATCCCGCTCGGACTTCCTTCCGGCATTTCGTAACTGCCCGGCCGACTTACTTGACCAAGAACGGTGAATCGCCGCTTGGCATAAGTGATCAGCATCACGTTCACTTTCGGATTTACCAGGTAATCGCGACCGTAAAGTTCGGTTAGCCGCGCCGCCGCGCTGTTTAGGGTCAGACCGGCGAGCTTGACCGATCCGAGCAGCGGCAAACTTACCGCGCCTTCGGAATTTACCCGAACTGCGGTGCGCAAGTCGTCCTCGCCGAAAACCTCGACCGCAATTTGATCGTCCACGCTGAGTTGATAACCACTTGGCGCACTAATGCTCGGTGGGAGGGCCGGCGCAGTCTGCGGAGAAGTCTGTGGATTGGCCGCCCGACGGGTCGAGTCGAGATTCAGAAGCGAGGAAATCGGAGGGGCGGTTGGGCTCCCGGCAGATTGCGCCGGTTCGGGTCTCTGAGCGT
>CATPCN010000702.1 GCA_955652855.1 uncultured Chthoniobacterales bacterium
ACGCATGCTTATAGACTACTACGGTCCTGGCATGAAGGGGACCGCGATGTTGAAGAAAACGTGGAGGTTTTTCGTGACGGCGAATTGGATGCCGTCCTTACCGAGCACTGGGATGAATTTATCGAAAGCTATATCCCGAGTGGTATCGCGCATCTGTTTTTCTTCGACGCTGAGCAGATTAAGGATCTGGCAGAGGGTGAACATGCCGCCGAATTGCTTGGCACGGCGATACACACACTGCTGGGACTCGATATTGTCGAGAGGCTGGAAACAGATTTGGTTATATTGGAGCGACGGAAAAAATCCGCAATCAGGGCCGCCGGTGAGAAGTCTCAGCGGTTCAAGCATGCCGAGGAAGAACTCGCTCGACTTGATCGGATGCAGGAGGAAGCGACGAACGAGAAGGCCCGGCTCAATGGCGAGCTGATCGAATTGGCGAAAGCGGTCTGGGAGTGCAAGAAGCAGTTCAAGCAGGAAGGTGGGGATCTGTTCGAGCGTCGCACCGAATTGGAATCTGATCTTGCGCGACATCAGAGGGAGCTGGCGGTCGAAGAGCATACGTTGCGTGAGCTTGCCGCTGGAGCTTCGCCACTTGTCCTTATTGCGCCGCTTCTTAGAGAGGCGGAGAAACAAGTGCGACGCGAGGCGATCGCAAGTAAGGAACAGGCAGTTTTTGGCACCTTGGAAGAGCGCGATGCGACATTGCTGGATCAACTCCGAAAAGCGCGAACTCCTCGCACTTATCTCAAGCGTATCGAGACGATCTTAGAGAAGGACCGTAATCGACGGCGCATCGCGATGTCGGAGCCTTTATACCTTCATAGCGATGACCGTCTCTTCAGTGAGCTACGACATTTACGCGTTACTGTCCTCCCCGAAGTTACCTCAAAAATAGGCAATGGCCTAAAGGCGGCAGCGAAGCTTCGTGAACACGTGGCGCGCGTTGAGACCACGCTCGCCCGCGTGCCCGCGGCGGACTCGATCGCACGCTTACAGCAAGAGCTTAAGACGCTGCAGATTCGTCACGAAGAAAAGGCGGCAGAAGTGCATTCGTTAGAAGCTAAATTGCAGATCATCGTCCGACAGCGTGCCGCAGCCGAGGAATCGGTTAGACGAGTCCTGGCAGAAGAGATGGAACATGAATTCGGCAAGGAAGATCAGGATCGGACGGTGAAACATTCTGCGAAAGTTCGCAACACGCTGCAGCGATTCCGAACCTCAGTTATCTGTAAACACGCTGAGCGAATCGAACGCCTGATGCTGGAGGCTTTCAACCAACTTATTCGTAAGAGCAGCCTAATTGCGGATCTGAAGATCGACCCACAAAGCTTCCGTATTGAGCTGACAGGCGGGGATGGCCGGCTGTTGCCGTTTGAGCGACTTTCTGCCGGCGAGCGCCAACTCTTGGCAACATCCTTGCTATGGGGTTTAGCTCGCGCGTCGGGTCGGCCCTTACCGACTATTATAGACACGCCACTGGCCCGACTTGATTCGTCACATCGAAGGCATCTCGTTGAGCGCTACTTTCCGGTTGCATCGCACCAAGTGATCCTGCTCTCGACGGATGAGGAAATCGATGAGGACAGTCATAGGCGCTTGTGGCCCCACATTGGCCGCACATACCATCTAGAATTCGATGCGAAACTAAATTCGACACGTGCGACACCGGGATATTTTTGGAACAATGAAGCCGCCTGTTGAAACCGTTAGGATTAGTCAACGCTCTCGCGACATACTGGTGAAGGTGAAACGCAAAACCGGTATCGAGCAATGGAATGTTCTTTGCCGTTGGGCATTTTGCGCTTCGTTAAGTCATCCGTCACGACCTGTGACCGTAACGTCGCCGGACAGCAACGTCGAGATGTCTTGGAAAGTCTTTGCCGGAAGTCTCTCCGAGACGCTGCCCGCCATCTTAGTGGTACGCGCAAGACAGGATGGTGTGAGCCATGAGCGCGAGCCTTTGGCAGAGTATTTTAAGAATCACCTCGCGCGAGGAATATCTCAGATCCAAAATACCAAAGATCTAGTCGATCTTTTGAAGCGGGTATCGACCTATTCGATACCTGCGTAAATACTCAGCACTTTGGACAGCGATTTACTTTCGTTAAAATATTCCGCCGTTAGAAATCCAACGAGGGTTTTTGCAGCAGTTGGATCCTGCAGTAAGTCAAAATCTCCTGCGTCGAACTCCGCACACTCAACTAGACTATTAAGCTGAGCTTCCGTCTTTATTTGCTTGCGACCCGCAATCGCCCGTTTCAACTCAGCGGTCTTACCTTCTTTCGGAACTAATGACCAGATCCTTGGGCGACCTGCTCCGAAGTACCAGAAAGGTTGAACTGTTTTCGGCTCCCAGGAATTTACTGTCTTTGAAGGATAGAGTGTCTCGTAAAGCTGTCGAAATCGGGGAATGCAGTCCTCATAATAAATAATCCCACTTCGGAATGCCTTCTCGCGGTGCATAGCGGAAAAGATCGAGATAATCAAAATAACTTTATAGGGGCTTTCGCCTTCAGACCATGTTGACCTCTCGGTCGCTGG
>CATPCN010000703.1 GCA_955652855.1 uncultured Chthoniobacterales bacterium
ATCCAACACCACCGGGTAACTAAATACCGACTGACCGCGTCTTGCTTCGGCGGAGCTGGTCGAAATGAACGATAACCTCTTTCAGTATCAGTCGCATCTCATCCACAGCGCCAGTGCGTCGAAGAGCATATCGTCAGCAGGGGTGATCTCCAATGAACAGGGGCCGTACCTCTCCATTGATTCGAACAGCGATCTCGCGAGGGCTGGTGGGGACGTCCTTCTAAACTTTGGAGCCCAACAGCAATGTCCATACTGCGCGGCCGTTCTTAGATTCGGGGAGTGGTCGTACAATCCTCCGGGGCCAAATTCGTATTTGGATTTGAAATGGTATGGTGTGCAATGCCAGACGTGCGCCTGGTGGCTTATCCAGAACTGGGAAAAAGAAGACAACGATATTTCTGGCCTGTTTCATGATGACCTAACAACGTACGAGGGCATCATTGGCAAGTTTGACCCGAGTATCTGGAGCAAGCCGCTTGGCTCTGTGGAGGAAGAGCTATCGGAATACCGGAAAGCGCTAAGCGACCTGAATCCAAAGGAGGTGGAGGTTTTGGTGGGTCAGCTTCTTTCCCAATACTTTAACTGCGATGTACGGCATGTCGGTCGCTCCAGAGATCAGGGAATCGATCTAATTGTTGTAAAGTCTGACAGCAGCATCGCAGTCCAGGTAAAACAC
This sequence comes from uncultured Chthoniobacterales bacterium, assembly GCA_955652855.1. The sequence continues at coordinate 677 of CATPCN010000703.1, forward strand.
AGATCCTTGTCCGGAGCGAAGGGGAGCGAGAGTGTCATACCTGTAAGAGAGTTCGTAGGTGCGATGGTTGGGGGTGACTTCGACGCTGGAATATTTGTCACTACGCACAAGATGTTCAGCTCTCCGGCGAAAGAATATGCGATAAGGGTGACGCGGAATTGGGCGCCCCTGAACCTCGTGACGGCGCGCGAGCTGCAGGAGTTCATGGGAACTGTGAAATCCAATCAATGGGACGAGTTTGAGTCTATCTGGAAGCAAGCAGAAGTCGATCGGTGGGCAACGGGGCGGGAGCGTTTCAGAGAAAAGCGGGGCGGATACCTCCGTGAGCCTTGGCACAGAGGAACGATTTAGCGGGGGGCCAAATCCATGTCCTTGGCAGGCACGGTCCGTGCCGCTATGAACTCTTCACCTCCTTGCGGCTGTCGAAGCGTCATCATTTGGGGCCGGGCCGCCTGTCCTGCGGCATCGGAAGTCTGCACATTGCGCTGGTCGGCGCGGAGGTCTTGACCCGAGCTTGCGACGATGTCGTTAGGTGCGGACCTTGGCGCCATTGATTCGCGGCTGCGCAACTCGCCTTCGACGTGGATCTGCGAGCCTTGAAGACTGTGGCGTGTGCCCCAAGTCTGCCCCTGGCCTGGACGCGGTGCCATTCGAGGGGTGCGCGGCAGCCTTGGCAAGGTGCCCGCGACGGGATGCGCAAAACCCTTGCTTGGGGCTATAGGTGTTTACCCGGCACCCAGGCAAACGGATCCCCTCCGCAGACGCCGCTGGGAATATCGACGCAATAGCCGATGCGCGGCCTGTCATCTCGCCTCTGAAGAGGGACGAGCGACGGCAGGGTCCGCGCGTAAATCTCTCCGCCCTTGCTCCTGTAACCAGGAATGGAGAACGCCCAGTTACGGGAGATGCTGCAGTTGTTGCACGTCACCATGACGTAGCCTGACAAAACCGAGGTTTCGAGCCCTTCGAGGATCTGCTGCCGAAGAGATTCCGAAAAGTCCGAAGGGACGATATCCATTGGGACCACAGTATCGGACCCCGGCGGGAGGTCGCGGGGCGGGAACGACCGGCGCCACGAGCCCGGCGCCCCAACCGGCCAGGACTCGAGATCCATTCTGGCGCTAAGCGCCGTCGCGTTACCAGAATTTACAACTCTCAGAAAATAGCCGCTGGATGTCTCTTCGAGACTGAGGCTCAGGGACGTTGCTTTACTGTGTTCGTAAATTGCAGACAGACCAGTCACCAGCGTCAGCAATGTCAGGATCGCGCCAACAGCTTTTGCAACGTCCGCGGCGGAGAGGCGCCGCGGACGCGGGTGATTGTCTATCAGGTGGTAAGGCGGCTCATACGGTTTTTGGAGGCAGGTGTTTCGTAGCCAGTTCATGACCACATTATTGCGCTGATGATTCGCAAATGGGGTGCATCATGCGAGCCTCCCCATCTCCCCCGCGGGTAGGAGCCGCAACGGCCGCGACAAGAAAGCGGATAATGTTTTCAATCCCGTGGGCAATAGAAAACGCATCGATTCCATGGTCGAGACACGCGTTCTTACGCTAAGCGCGCGGCGGTGCTGCATGTGTTTCCACCTGGACGACAATTTCGCCGAGCAGGAAGGACAAATCGCGCATCTCGACCACGATAGGTCGAATTCAGACGAGGACAATCTCGTCTACCTGTGCTTAAAGCATCACAGCCGTTACGACTCCACAACAAGCCAGCACAAGAACTACACGCTTCCCGAGGTCAAAGCCGCTCGAAGCAAACTCTACCAAGCCGTCGCGGAATACAAGCCCTGCGAGTGGCTTCTGGTCCTCGACGGGACGTTCTCCGAGTTCGAGCGGAACCGCGTCGAAGCGATTGTAGAGCATCTTCGCAAGACCCTGGCAGATCCGCATCTCACCATCAAGCGGGTCGAACGTGGCTCGATTCGTTTATACGTCGAAAGCTCGGAAGATGCCTTTGAGAGGATGGCATCCCTGCTCAAAGAGGAGGGCGCGGGGGAGGCACAAGAGCTGCTGGGATACCGCATCGAACAAGTCGAGCGCCGATTGCCGAATTATGTGGAGACGATCGAAACGGCGGAAAACAATAGGCTTCAGAGATCCGCCGATTCCTCCAAGCGCTTCGGGCCTCTGGCGGATCTCATCGGGCTACGGGGCTGGACGGCCATGCGCGTCGCTTTCAATGCCTGGCTAGACGCTCGCGCCTGGAGAGCGAGACGCGGGTTCCAGCTTCATTCGTTCGAGGATGCGATTCGCGCGGAGTTTCAGGCGAGGAGTTTGGCGGCTCAATACAAAACCGAGCAGGAGATCGGTGCGCTGCGCAGCGAACTCGACTCCGTGGAGCGGCTATTGTCGAACATCTACGGACCCGAGTACGAAAGAATGACGGAAATATCAGGGCGGCGCGCTCCACTGGCCACGCTATCGTCCGTGGCGCACGTTATTCTTTTTGGCCTGCTGGTGATCGTGGAGATGTGTTTTAATCTCGCCGTTTTCTCGGTCATTTCCGCGCCCGCCCTTTACACCTGGATGATGGCCGTTGCGGTAACGATTGCTGTCCCTGTCTGCGCCTTTACCATCGGGGTATGGCTTCGTCGTTGGCGGGGGGAATGGGTGCATGCGGCGGCAAAGGTCGCGACCGCCATCCTTATAATTCTCATGGCGCTACTGGGCTTAAGCCGTGTGCTCGAAGCCATGAAGGTCTCCACGAACCTTCCGTTCGCCGGGAGCATCTTTCTCTGGACAAACGTGCTGCTGTTCCTGGCCGTGGCGTTGCTCAATTATCTGAGTCACGATCCCGTGGAGGGATTCGCTGAAGCTCTGCGAGGCTTTAGAAGGATGCAGCGCATGGCGTCCACCTTGCGCGCACGAATCGCGAGACTCGAACGGCGGGTACAAGGGGATACAAGGCGGGAAAGGGAACGCGAGCGCTACTATGCCGCTCTTTATCGCACGGTCTATGACCGCCATACCGGAGGCGCTTACGACCTGGGAGGCGAAACCCATACTACGATCAAGGAAAAAGAAATCGACGGGACCCTGCGAGACGACCAGTAGGCATATGGAACTAGGAAGTCATTTCGGCCAGCTCCAAAAACGGTCGTAGCCGTTCGCTTCGCGGGCGCGCTGCGTGGGCCGGAGCGAACGATTTGACCTGAGCTGGCAGCGATCTCGTAGGTGCAGGCCTATGCGCCGTTGCTCTCGTATTCGCGGCTGCGGAGATCGTTTTCGACGGGGACGTTTTAAGTGCCATGTTGCCCGTCGAGGGGAAATATCATGCCAAATCCAAAATCGAAGGGCGAGACGCGTCTAGAGCGCATGGAAAAGTGGTTCCGAAACGAGCCGCTGTTTTCAATCGTGATTCTCTTAGCGACAATTGTGGCCGGTGCCGCCGAGGCGGTACAGCACGGTTCGGATTTGCTTGTCGCCGTCGGCCTTAAACAGGAGAAGACGCTGGAGCTGGCGCGCGATAGAGCCAAGGCGGAGTTCTCACGGCGGCTGGTGGAAGCGGCGTGGCGACGCGTCTTCTGGACCAGGAACTTCGTCCGCCGCGTTGAACTCGCGCGCCCGCCTACGGAACTGGATTATAGCTGGAACAAGTACCTCGATAGCGTGGCAGATTGGTCGGCGGACATGGTCAACATCAACGGGGCTCGAACAATACTACCCAGGCACCAACAAGCCATCCCAGTTCGACGCGGTCCAGAGGAAGTTCCTCGCTCTCGAAGATGTGCTGGTCACTCTCCGGTCGTCGGAACCGGGCTCATCGGCGCAAATGATTCCGCGCGCCAAATCCCTGATTGACGAGATCAATACCGATCTCTACTTCTTTGCCCTCAATCGTGGGCCGGAAAAGTGATCTGCCCTCGGGCTGAGAAGATGAGGCACCAGCCTTTGGAGGGCCAGAGGTCGGTGACCGATGACACCCTTCGGGCGATATAATCGGCACGGAGAGTACCGTGGGGCAAGAAAAACACTTTCGCGGGAAGGCCTTCGAGTCGCGCGTCGGCGCGCTTCTGAACAAGGTTGCCGCGCGGCATCCTGGCTTCATAGAGGTCGTTGCCCAGCCAGAAATTGTCCTGCTCAATTCGCAGATGAAGAGACCGGACTTCGAGCTGATATATCGGCTCGACCAGGAGCATCACGAATTGATCGAGTGCCAGAGCCGAGACCGAAGCTCTCCGGAGATAGCCGAAAAAATTCGTCAGATCAAGTCCTTGTCGTCCCGGAATCGGTTTCTTTTCGTTTTCGAGGACATTTCGAGTCTCAGCGGAGAGCACCGGAAGGTCCTGGAAGGTGATGGCGTGAATTGTCTGTCACCTGAGGACCTGGAAGCGAAACTTCGGCAGCTTGACTCGGTCGTTGGTCTGCTGAAGGGCGCTTTATCCCCTGATGTCCTGACGACACTGCGGAATCACCCGAAGAAATCTGACCTGTGGGTCTCCGCTATCCGGGCGCTTCTTAACCAGGAGACGGGAGAAACGCGGCGGCGCAGGATCTACGACGATTCATCCGAGGTCATGCGGAGCGACGATTGGTCCCCGTACCGAGGGCCATCGTAGGAGAGGCGCAGCGTCGCTGCTGCGAATCGCCATGCCCAGAAAATGGCGGGACGGAAACGTCGGGCATTACGGCGGTATTCTGATCTCTAGCAGGTTATTGCCATGCGTCGAACCCGGACCTCGCACAAGCACCGTCTGTGGGCAGCCGCGCTCGCCACGATCTTTGTCATTTTTTCGGCTGCTCTGGCGCAAAATCGCTCGCGCAGCCTAACGCTCAACGTTACCGATGACTCGGAGCAGGCGGTCGTGGGGGCCTCGGTTGAAATCCGCTCACCGGATAGCACCAGGCCGCTGCAGTGCAAGACTTCCGAAAGCGGCGCTTGCTCGTTTGCATCTTTGCCAGGCGGTTCGATCGAGGTCACGATTACGGGCCCGTTTCACGAAGTCACATCCCGGACCATCGGCGACGACGGTCAATATGTCGTCACTCCCGCCGATGGTACGCAGTGGACCGAGATCTTCGGATCGCGTCAGATGTCCACCGCGGTTGAGCTTAAGTCGACCGTGGCTAAGGCGCGCTCCGCGCTGTTCGAGCTCAAGTTGGCGTCGACGAGATTGATACAGTCGAGCCGGTTTCAAGAAGGCATCAATGCCAACAGCGGCGCGGTGTCGGCGTTCGAGCGCGTTTCGTCGGTGGACCGACGGACCATCGTACTGGAGGACGGGATCTCCGTACTTGCCTTAGCTGGAGCGCTGAGGCAGCATCTCGGCGGCGGGCTGGACAAGGCGGCCGAGTATCTAGACCGCGCCGAGCAGTTGACGCGGGAAATTGCCGCGCGGCCCGACTACGGGGATAATAAGCGTGGTCTTCCAGACGATTTGCTTCGGGCCAAAGTCATGCTGGCGATTCAACGCTCCCTGCCCGAGGAGGCTTGCAGCCTGATTGAGCGCGCTGCGGATCAGCAGGGCTGGTTAGCTCCCGATACAGACGATCCGATGTTGGCCAGCGAGGGAAACACCCAGTGGTGGTCCGAGAATCGCCTGCGAGAGGAATTTCGGGATCTTGCACTATCGATCGCCCTGGTAACAAAGCCATCGCTAGCGCGCTGTTCCGACATTGCCTTGAAGTTGACGGTTGCCACGAAGGGCCGAGTACTCGACGCCACCACGCGGAAGATAGCATGGCTGCGCGAAGGCGTTCCGGCTTCCTATCAGCATTACGTCTCCGAACTCCAGGAAATCTGGGATCAACAGTCGCTCACCTTCATTCAGCAGGCCCGAGCCGGGGTCGGACGCAAAGAGCTTGACGATTTCATGAAAACGCCGCCATGGCAGCGCGGCGAAAAGGAGAAATCCCCCGCGGCGCAAAAACGCCAGGAATTGCGGGATCACGAGTCGAAGCTTGTGAGCATTCTCCTGGGCGTCCGGAAAGGCGGAGAGACCAAAGACAAATCCGCCGCCGAGCGGCTGACAGCGATCCGCTCCGCCCTGCCGAATGCGTCGGCCATGATTGAGTTTTGCCATTACCGGGCCTATACCGGCCGCGCTGTGACGGAGGCCAGTGAAAGCATCTTCGATGCCGACCGTTACGCCGCTTTCGTGCTCGTCCGCGACCGGTCGGCGCAACTCGTCGATCTCGGGGAGGTCACCGGTCTCGACGAGAAGGTGCAGGATTTATTGAAAACTGCCGAGGCCGCGGGCGATCTGGATGGCGAGGCTCTCGCTTCGTCGCAGGAGACTTTTAAAAGAGAATCTGCAGAGATTTTTGGCCGAGTCGTTGGACCGCTTCTGCCGTCGCTCGGAAGCGTGCAGCATCTGATCATCGGACCGGATCGAGCCTTGTCCTTGGTTCCCTTCGCGGCGCTGCAGATGCCGGACGGTAAATTCGCGATTGGACGATTCCTCGTCACTTATGTCGCGAGCGCTAACGATTTGCTTCCGGCCGGACGCTCGTCCGGATCGTCAGAACCGTCGGTCCTGGTGGGGGCTCCCAACTTCGGCCATCGAGCGGATAAGGACGATGAATTCGATTCAGAGTCGATCGCCAGAACAAGCACCGAGGTCACCGCCATACGCGGCAAACTCGGGGAAGGCACGGTGCTCACGGGATCTGCCGCTTCGAAGGCGAGGCTGCGAGCGGTGCGCGGACCATGGGTCCTCCATCTTGCGACGCATGCCGAAGCAGATCCCGAGGAAGAAACCAGCGACGCGCGCGAGGAGGCGGGGCGGCGTTATCTTGCCGCAGAGATCCTGGGTTTTGATCGGTCTATCGCACTCGCACCGGAGCGTCCGGAAGAACACCTGTTACGGCCGAAGGTCGCGCTCGCCAACGCCAATACCGATCCCATGGGGGGAGTTCTCTCAGGCCTGGAGTTGTCGCATCTGGATCTCTGGGGTACTCAAATCGCCGTGCTGTCGGCCTGCGAAACCGGCCTGGGCGTGATCAGGGATGACGAGGGCGTCTATAGCCTACGACGCGCTTTGGCAATTGCGGGTGCTCGCACGCAGGTGACGACACTCTGGTCGGTCGATGATGATGCGACCAAAGCGATCATGGTTGGATTTTACGGCCAACTCACGAAAGGTCGTGGAGAAGCGCTGCGCAGCGCTCAGCTAAGCTTAGCTCTGGGGAAAGATTTGCGGCTGCGACATCCGTATTTCTGGGCGGGACTCCAATTGTCCGGAGAGTGGAGCCCTCTCGGCGCATATACGCGTTCGCCGAACAGTCCGCCCGCGAGTGCGCCGCCGAAAAAACGTCAATAGGTATTTAATTTAGAAACCCTGGCTTGGGAGTGGCGTATATGAAGATCAAAAACGAAACATTGGCGATAGCACTCGGTGCAGCAATGTCGTTCGCGCCGTCTCTCTGGGCGCAGGGCGATTCGCGCGTGATCGCGCAAGGAGACGTCGGCGCGTACGAGACGGCGAAGACGCCGGTCTTCTCCCTGGGCCGGGGCGAAGCGGTTTCGCTCAGCACCACGCGAACCGGGGCCGGAGAAGCGCAACCGCTGATACCGGAGCTTTATGATTCGGACGCAACCTTGTTGGCGAAGCTGGGCGAGGAGGAAAAGGAACCGTTTCACTGGTCGGCTCCGAAACAGGGCCGTTATTACCTTCGCATCCGGAACGTCACCGAGGTCCCGGCTCACTACGAGGTCAGGGCGGTTTCGAGAGGACGGCGCGGTCCCGTCACGCCGGTCGCTAACTTTGCCGAGATCCGCGTCTATTACGCAACCAATCGCAAGCCAACGGGCGATGCAAGCCCCGGCGCGTATTTCAGCGGCGAGCCGGCCGCCGGCAATAAGCTCAGTCTTGGAGAGGCCACCGTCAGCGTGCCCCGCGACCTCTTGCATCGCATGGGAGAGCTGGAGGGACCAAGCGTCTTTCGGATTTTCAATATTAAGTTTGGGGCGACCCCCGATCCACAAAGTCAGTTCTTGGTTACCCATCTTTCTCCTTCCGCCAACGAAGCTGCGTTCTTCGAGCATGTGGCAAAACGCGTTAAGGCGTCGGAGGGAAAGCAGGTTCTCATCTTTATTCACGGCTTCAACGTCTCGTTTGAAGAGGCCGCCTGCAGGACCGCACAGCTTGCTTATGATTTGCGCTATGACGGCGCGCCTATCACTTTCAGTTGGCCGTCCCAGGGCAAGCCGCGCGTGTTTCAGCACATCCCCACGCTGCTGGAATATTTGGGCGCTAAGATGCCCTCGCTTTCGGATTACCTCAAGGATGCCGACTACAACCAACTCAGCATCGATACTCTCTCGGGATTCCTGAACGAGGTCCGCGCGCGCACGGGGGCAACGAACATCCAGATCATCGCCCACAGTATGGGAAATCGCGTTTTGACTAGTGCGCTTGCGGAGCTTCTCAAGCCGGGCCGCAGTTCACAACCATTTCGCGTCAATGAGCTGGTGCTCATGGCAGCAGACATTTCAACGACCGTGTTCCGTGAGCGAGCGCCCGCCTTCCTGCAGGCCGCATCCAGGACCACGTTATACGCGTCCAGCACTGACCGCGTGCTGAAGGCCTCAGAAAAACTCAACGCCGGTCCACGGGCGGGCGAGGGCGGCCGGGACATCGTGGTTCTGCCCGGCATAGATTCCATCGACGCTTCGGCGATAGACACGGGAACACTTGGCTTGAATCACGGGTACTACGGCGATCGGAGTTCAGTCATTTACGATCTAAACCAGCTTGTTCACGGAGTCGCCGCGGGCAAGAGGCTCGACCTTCATCCAACCCGAAACTCGCAAGGAGACTACTGGGAGTTCATGAAAGTCAACAATTTAGCAAAACGACCGTTGTGTTCCTG
>CATPCN010000704.1 GCA_955652855.1 uncultured Chthoniobacterales bacterium
GCTACTCGGTGCTCGAGGTGATTGAGACCGTGAAGCGCGTGTCTGGTGTCGACTTTCGTGTCGACATTGGAGAGCGCCGTGCCGGCGATCCGGCGCAGATCATCGCCGCATTCGATCGGGCGCGCGCGACGCTCGGTTGGCGACCCAGGTTCGACAATCTCGGCACCATCGTCGGCCATGCCCTGGCCTGGGAGCGAAAGCTCGCGATGCGGAACAGATCCCCATGAGACAGGGCGCCGATTCCGCCTGCGTGGCGCACAAGAAAATCGGTTGCCAAGCGTTGTAATAAAGCACTCACTCCATTATTCATTATTAGAACAGGGCAAAACTTTGGGGCACCCTAGGAGCGATTCTCAGTGAAAAAGATTCTTGTTACCGGCGGTGCGGGTTTTCTCGGCTCGCACCTTTGCGAACGCCTGCTTGCTGCCGGACACGACCTGCTGTGCGTGGACAATTTCTTCACCGGCACAAAGACGAATATTGCGCATCTGATGAATAATCCGCGCTTCGAACTGATGCGGCACGACATCACCTTCCCGCTCTATGTTGAGGTCGACGAAATCTATAATCTTGCCTGTCCGGCCTCGCCGATTCACTACCAGTTTGATCCGGTGCAGACGACCAAGACAAGTGTGCATGGCGCAATTAATATGCTTGGGCTTGCCAAGCGCGTCAAAGCCAAGATCCTGCAGGCATCGACTTCCGAGGTCTACGGTGATCCGGAGGTGCACCCGCAGACCGAAAACTATTGGGGCCGCGTCAATCCGGTGGGTCCGCGCTCGTGCTATGACGAGGGCAAGCGCTGCGCGGAGACGCTTTTCTTCGACTATTGGCGGCAGCATCACCTGCGAATCAAGGTGGTGCGGATCTTCAACACCTATGGGCCCCGCATGCTCCCCCATGATGGCCGTGTGGTATCCAATTTTGTCATGCAGGCGCTCACCGGCGAGGACATCACCATCTACGGCGAGGGCAATCAGACGCGGAGCTTCTGCTACGTCGACGATCTGATCGAAGCCATGATCCGCGTGATGGCAACGCCGGATGATTTCACCGGGCCGATCAACATTGGCAATCCTACGGAGTTCACAATCCGTCAGTTAGCAGAAGAAGTGATCAGTCTGACCGGATCGAAAAGTCGGTTGATCTTCAAGCCACTTCCGATCGACGACCCAAAGCAACGCCAGCCCGACATTTCTCTGGCCAAGAAGACGATTGATTGGTCACCTTCTGTCGAACTCGAGTCCGGTCTGGAGAAGACGATCTCCTATTTCAGGGCGCAGTTGCAAAGCGGTGCTATCGCGCAGTGAACCCGCGATCCGGCGAAGCCGAACCGCGACAAGACGAGGATGCCGATGAAATTGCGCGCGATGATGATTGGCCAGTTCTTGGCGATCACTCTTGTGCAGCCATCCAATGCAATGGTGCGCATCGATGACGATAGGGGCGGCTTGCTGGGGGAGTACCTACTCAAGTTTGCGGCCATACGCGATTCGGGCGAGCGGATCATGATTGACGGGAGCTGTTATTCTGCCTGCACGCTCGTAACCGCGTTGATCCCAAAGCAAAGGATCTGCGTTACTGAACGAGCCAAGCTGGGTTTCCATGCCGGTTGGGTTGATGACCAGAGCGGCGAGCGGGCCGTCAGTGTCGAGGGTACGCATTTAATGTACCAGATGTATCCACGCGAGATTCAGCACTGGATCAAGCTTCACGGCGGCCTTGGGAAACAAACTCTCGTTTTGAAAGGACGCGAGTTGATGGCGGTCTACCCGGCTTGCAAATAGGCAGCGAAAGAGAATTGCTTCGGCTGGACTAAGTTGTGATCCTTTAGCCGATTGCATTCAACCGGACGCGGTGCGGATCGGAATTCCAACTGGTGCTTCGGCATCGAGTCCAACTAGAAAGGAAAAAGCCGGCTTGACGCCATCACGGGCAGCATTTTTGCAATCCACAACAAATCGAGCGGCGCGCCGGCCTGTGAGTCCATGGGATCAGCGGAGCTGCAGCCGATTGCATGTTATGCCGAATTATGCGGGGTCGCATCAATGTTCGCAAGTGGAGGGGTGCTCAGCCAAAGCTTTTCGAGCAAAGGTTAGTGATTCGACGCCTATTCTCGCCCACCAATCGAGCTCCGTTCCGGCGCGGCTCGCGGCGATGGGCGCGGCAGAGCGGTACTGTGAACTCGTCACTTACCTTTGTCCGAGCCCGCCGGCCTCGGCAAACCGAAGATGATGAGGGTCGCAGGGCTGTCTGCCACAGACGAACCGTCAGCGCCGCTTCCAGTTTCCAGATCGAAGTCTGCGGATTGCATCGAGCGACCTTCCTGAGATGCGGACAAATTAACTCGGCAGTAAGGCATTGGTCAGAGAATGGATAAGGTTTTCGCCGCCGCATGGCGCTTGAGCGCGGCGGTCCCTTTGAATTTCTTCCGGGTCCAGAATTTGACGGCCGCCAGCCCGAGCGGCAACCCTTCGATCGTCACCGCAAGGCTCGAGTGCATCAGGATGCCGCAAACCGTGTGCGATCTCAGACGCCCCGCCTTGTCCCGCCCGCTGTTTATGCTCTTGGTTATCCCGATCGCGTCCGTGTTCTCTCTTTGATAGGTGAACTCCGTCGTGTCATGGAGCACCAGGACGGGACCATCGATGGCGACCGTGCGGTCACGCGTCGATTGAAAGTGACCACCCAGGATCTCCGCCTCGCTAACCCGGTCGTTGGAGAAAAAGCGATAGGCCGCTTTGGTGTTGGCCCAATCCTGGCAGGCGAACGGGATACTTCGCCCCATGGCGTTGCCCATCTGACCGAGAAGACCGCGGAACCGCTTCGCAAGCCGCTCGTCTCCAAAGTCGCATCCGCCGGACTCCTGATCAACCCAGCTA
>CATPCN010000705.1 GCA_955652855.1 uncultured Chthoniobacterales bacterium
TCAATACAAGCCGCCGCTTCCGGTATTGCCGCGATCGCAAAGTCGCTCGAACAGTTGAACCCGGAGACGGACCGTGGGTTCGGAACCGTGCTCCGCACCGAAATCCAGACACGCTTGGACAGGGGCCCGGGCAATGCGGTAATCCTCGGTCTCTTATTCCCGGTCGTCATCGGTGCCCGGGAAGCAAAGCGACGGATTGTCAGTTCCGGCAGCGCCCCTCGACCAGCATCCTCACGACGCGCGACAGAGAGTTCTGCTGACCAACACACCGCCAGAAAGCTGCGCCTGTACGAGATCCTCTACCACCTTAACGAGGGGCTTTGAACAGGTCGTACTCCTGTTGCAGCAAGTGAAAAAGCTCGGCCTGGGGCGGCAAGCCTGGAAAGCCTGGGAGGCGATGGTTAAGGAGACGCGTGCCGAGATCAACTTCGAACTGGTCGAGCGGCTCGCGGAGCGCGAAAGCGGGACTGGACGTACTTTGGCCGGCTGCACCACCAGCGCGAGAATAAGTATCGAGATCCGCAAGACGTGCTGATCGAGGCCGACCTTCTGCGGCAGCGAATGAAGAAGCGTCCGGCACAGCGGCGCGGAACTCCGTAACAATAGTCCACCGCTCGCCGCGTGCCGCGCCTTCGCGAACCTCAGGGTCCATCTGCAAGCTGCCTTGCCTAGTTTGCGGGATCGGCTCCGCGGTTGGACTCGCCGGGTGCTGTGCAAACGTCGGTCCAAAGTAACGTCCGGACCTCTTCGAAGGGCCCTATCCGGCCCAAAACAAAACATCCTAAATTTGCTTGACTCCTCGGCCAAGCCGAGGGATGAATGTCATCACCAAACGATAACCGGGTCCTCAGGCCCGAAAAGAAAAGGTGAATGACTTTTGCGGCAGAAGGCGCTCGCGAGCTGGTACGCCATTCCGTGGGGTGATGCGTACGTCGGCCAAATCTCATCACTGAGCGCCTGGTAATCGAAAGGACTTTTGACCAGATCGCGCCGAAAATATTCGAGAAGCGTCTTCTGCGCGTCCGAATCAGCGGCGGATTTCGAGTGCTGGTTCAAGATGAACCGCGTTCGGCTACGCGCGGACCTCGCTCAAGATACCGCACTTTTAATGCGAAAATGGAATCTTCATGCCATTTTGTCGTGATCCGCTCGTTGCGAATCTTCAGGCTCAGGGTTTCAATGCACTGCGAGTTCCAAGAACCGATTACGTCCCCGGAACAATACTGTTTCATGTCCGGAAATCTCCGCCGGAGCGCTTTGGAGATTTGAGCGACGCCTTCGAACAAACGCCTCCAGTCCAGGCCATCGCGTCATCTCAGGCGGATCATTTGACCGGTGTTTCCACCGGCCGCTATCGAAGACAAGTGGGCCTCAAGCTCGCAGCGCAGTGGCTCGGTGTACCCCAGGCGACCATCGAAGCCGCGTTGGGCGGTTTTACTCGCGTCAGCTTCCATTTCGCCGAAATGCGGATTCTGAGTTGCGACATGGCGTTGATCGCATCCCTACTTCCCGGCGCTGCGCCTACCGAAGCTCTTCTTGCCCTGCCGGATTCCCGCCTGTTTGTGGTGCACGAAGTGCTTCAGGCAAAGCAGATTTCCTGCCTGAACGAGATTGAACATCAAAATGCCGCCTCGGTGTCCGTCAGCGTTGAGGCCGCTGCGAAGAGTGCCGCCAAAGCAGGCCTCGAACTGAATGCCGAAAAGGCGTCGCTGGGATTGCTCGTCTTCTCGTCGAAAAAACACCACACCATTGGATTCAAAGCGTACGAGATTGAGCTTGCCGACGGTGAATATCGGTTGCGTGCGCCCCTCGAAACTGCCGGGCTTACTCACCTCACCGAACCCGATCTTGCCTGGGAGCCGGTTTTGTTTGAAGAGGATCTCTTCTGAGCAGAAATGGAGAAGTCCATTGAGGAACTCCTGGCGTTCTTTCAGCGGTACGGTGGCATAGCGGACTTTACCGGAATCGACGACGATATCAGGCTGTTCTGGCAACTCCCAATTCGATACCTCTCCGATGCCCTCGAACCCGCAAGGGTGTCTGCCGAAGAGCCGGACAGGATTCTCACCTCCTACGTCGCTCTGGTACTCAATGGAGGCTTCAACGCTGTTGTCCGCCATGAACCTGACGCAGCTATCGCCGGAATCTTTATCGGCGTCCCCCTGATTGCGTTCAAAGCTTGCCGCCTGCTTGCCCTTCGCCTTGATCTAGCTTCGGGTCTGCCGACACGGGACGAGAGCGAAAGGCTCGTCGTGTATCCCGAAAAGCTTACATTGCCGACGTCGTGGCAACTCGGCCCCGACCCGTGCCGGCAAGCACTCGATGACATTACGGCCTTCGAGGAAGCCACCCCGCTCGACAACAATGAGCTTGCCACCTTCATGTTCGACATCATGATGCGTTACGTCGCGATGCATGAGTGCATGCACTTCGTCCTGGGCCACGCGCGATTCTGTCAGATCGAACTGGGCATGAACGCGTTTGAGGACGGGAACGAACGTCGCAGAGAACTGGGTGGACACACCAGCCAGACCATGGAGTTCATCTCGGATCGCCACGTTATTGCAGGCCTATCTCATGATCTCCAGCGTGGGCGACTTTATCACGAATGGTCGCGGCAACCGCCCGAGGCTATCGGAGTCGAGCCAGAGCGCTGGTATCGAAGGATTTTGTTCGTAACTCTGGGACTCATCTCGCGCCTTTGGGTTTTGCACGGTTCAGCGGGCTTCGGCAACTTGTCGCAACCGTATCCGCACCCCTATGAGAGGCTCTGCTGGATGCATGCAAGCCTGATCGAAATCGAAGGCGACGCACTGGCTCACGACACGATGGAAGCGGTAGGGCTCACGATGACGACCCTCGACAACAACTACGGAACACCCTACAGGCTTCAGCCCGACCTTGAGCGCGATGCGAGGATTTTGGAACTGACTGGGCATTCCCGGCTGAATGAGGGCTACGACAACATACGGCGTGAAGCGCTGAAGCTTCAGCATGTGCTCTTCAAAACGTATGGCCCCTTCTATCCGGCGCCTCAGGATTCACAGGGCCCTTGAAACCTTATCGGATCGCCGTAACCCCTGATCGCTCATCGCAAAGCCTGGATGGTCCTCGGCATCCTCGAACTCATCTGCACGGTCGGGCTGATCGTCCCTGCCGCCTTCCACTGGCAGCCGGCGCTCACCGTGGTGGCCGCCACAGTCCTGGCGATCGAGAGCATCGTGTTCGTCTGGGCGCACGCCAAGTACGGCGAGACCGCGTCCATCATTGTGAGCAGCGTGCTGGCTGGGCCTCTTCATGGCGTTCATCGCGTACGGCCGGATGGTCCTGAAGCTGATCTCCTGAACGACGGGACGCCGCTGCCCCGTTTTTGTCGGGTTCATAAAAAAGGACCTCATCCCCACTCCGAAGTCATGGCGAGCGAATCGTCCAGACTTCAGACCGTTCTTGGGGTATTCTTTGTCAATGGACAGAATGATGATCGCGTGTTTTGCGCTTCTTGCGGTTCGATCTATGTCGGCCGCAGCACCAAAGTCCGTAGAGTTGACCACTTCCATGGCCATCGATGTCGACGGCGCGCCGAACGCGTACGGGCCAGCCGGCCAGCCTGCGCTCGACTTTGAATTGAATGCTCATCGAGGCGCCAAAGCCAGTGGCGAAATCGTTGGGTACTTGACCAAGGGCGATGGCCGCACACCCGAGGTTCAGGGCCCGCAGGACCCATTCCCTGGGTACTACATCTCAACGACTGCGTTCCAGGACAAGAGCAACCCGAATCGCCTCGATCCAAGGAAGTACGTGGATGCGTCGAAGATCAACTACGTCGTGTTGGGCAACTTTGCGGCGCAGAATAACGCGAAGCTAGGCGACTTCGTGGCCGTGCATAGCAAGAAAACGGGCAAAAGCGTTTTTGGAATCATCGCTGATGCAGGGAACAGCAGCGGAGCCGAGGGTTCGCTCGCTCTCCTTAACGGGCTCGTGTATCCTTTTCACAACGGCAAAGCGGGCGGGGTTGAGAAAAAGGAGATTGTCATTCGCTACTTTCCGGGATCGAATCCCGATCATCATTTCTTCAAGAGTCAGGCGCAGATCGATCAAGAGGCTGCACCGCTCGCTTTGAGCAAGGATTTCGA
>CATPCN010000706.1 GCA_955652855.1 uncultured Chthoniobacterales bacterium
CTCTCGATCAAGGCAAGATCGACAATCCTACCGCTCCGGATGTTGTGCTCGCGTTTCGCTGGAACGATTCGAAGAATCAGTTCGGCGTTCCAGGAATGATCGACGCAGATTGGCAACGCGCCGCTGGAAAGGGCACGCATGCGACGCTCAGCAGATTCGACATGCACAACACGCTCATCGCCGCCGGACCGGATTTTCGTCGCGGCGAAATTGACGATTCACCCACTGGCAATGTCGATCTTGCGCCGACCGTCGCGCACATTCTTGGGATAGCGTCGCCGGAAAAAATGGACGGCAGAATTTTAAGCGAAGCGATGATTGATGCGCCAACTAAATTGCCGACGCCAAAGACGACGACATTGGAAGCGACGCGCAAATTTCCCAACGGGAGCTGGCGACAATATCTGCGCGTGACCGAACTCAACGGCACCAGTTACCTCGACGAAGGCAACGGCGACTTCGTCGGACGGTGATTTATTTCTTCGGCGTCGCCGAAGCAGAAGGCGCCGCGCTTGGCGCAACCGGCATACTTGCCGGCGGAACAATTCCAATCGCTGCGCCGGATGCGGGCGGCGAACCAGCAGGAGTTGTCGGCGCAGACGTCGTCGGGATAGGCGGCGGAACTGCATTCGTTGCCGGCGCGGTCGCTTGCGTTTTCAGCAATTCTCGCCGCACGGCGCTGTTCGCGGTCCCTTTGTGCGAGTACAAGATCGACAGGACAAAAGTGAGCATAAAGAAAATGCCGGCGAGCCAGCTCGTGACTTTTGTCAGCACATTGGTCGTCTGCGCGCCGAAAATATTTTCGGTCACGCCACCACCAAACGCCGCGCCCAAGCCTTCGCTCTTCGGGCGCTGCATCAGGATCACCAAGATCATGAGCAGCGCGGTCAGGACGTAAAGCGTGAGCAGAAAATTAATCAAAGTGCTCATCGGGACGGGCAATATCGCCAAGCTTGACTATTTGTAAATGACAGCGATCAGCCGTCATCCCGAGCGAAGCGAGGGATCTCTCGGTTGCTCTAGATCGAATGAGAGATGTTTCGCTTCGCTCAACATGACAGCCCGTCACGCCGCCGCCAGCGAAACCTTCGATTCCGTGTTACGCACTGTGCTTGATCGATTCCCAAATCGCATCCAGCTTGGCAAGATCGACATCGCCCAACTGTTTTCCCTGCGAACGCAAACGGTCTTCGACCCGGTTAAATCGCGCGACGAATTTATCGGTCGCACCTTGGAGCGCGCTTTCGGCATCGAGATTGCTTTTGCGCGCGAGATTAACGACCGCGAAAAGCAGATCGCCAATCTCGTCGGAAATTTTATGTCGATCTTGTGACGCGATCGCTTGCTTCGCTTCATTCAGCTCTTCATCCACTTTTGCGATCACATCACTGAGTTCGGCCCAATCGAAGTTCACGCGCGCGGCTTTGCTTTGCGCTTTTTGCGCGCGCATCAACGCCGGCAGAGCCGCCGGCAAACCATCGAGATAATGAACGGCGGCGTCTTTTTTCTCGTCGCGTTTGATTGCATCCCATTGTTTCAAGACCGCGCCGGAATCGCGAACGTCACTTTTCCCGAAAACATGCGGATGCCGCCTAACGAGTTTATCCGTCACTTCGTGAATGACATTGTCGATGTCGAAACGGCCGGCTTCGCGCGCAATCTCCGCATTCATCACGATGAGCAGCAAGAGATCGCCCAGTTCTTCGCGAAAATTTGCGGTATCTTTCGCGCGCACCGCGCCGGCCACTTCGTAAGCTTCCTCGATCAACGCAGGGAGCAACGATTCGTGTGTTTGTTCACGGTCCCACGGGCAGCCGCCCGGCGCACGCAACTGCGCGACGATTTCGCACAGTTTCCCGAATCCTGTCATTCTGAGCGAAGCGCAGCGAAGTCGAAGAATCCCGCGGCCTTAACTTCAAGTTTCACAACGGGATCCCTCGACTTCGCTCGGGATGACATTTCAAATCCGCCACAACGACCGGTGCGTGCCGAATTCAGAAATTTCGCCGGACGATTTTTTACTTACGTAAATCGTGATGCCGATCACGCTGACGAGCGTTGCGACAAAGATGAACGCTACCAGCCAGGAGGGAATGTGTCCGATCCGCAATGCGCGATAAAACGACGGCAAACTGTCGACCGGCGCGCCGGCGTGGAGAAATATTTTCGTCACCCACGCCACCATGATGAGGATGAAAATGAAAACGTAGTTGCGTTTCAGTCGACGCCCGACGGCTTCCAGCTTGGTGATTTTGAAGCAGGGCAGAATCAAATCTTCGCACACCAATTTTTTCCACTCGCCCTGCAACATGTCGCGATTCTCCATCACCATCGGGACAAGAAAATGCGCTTCGAGCATGCGGATGCGCGCACGGAAAGCGTCGTAAAATCGATAACGCCGCGCTTCGATCCAAAGCATTCCCCAGACGATGGCGAGATTGAAAAAGAAAATGATGTGCGGCACGCCGGCATTTGCAAACGCGATTGTGATGATGGCCGTGCTGCTCGTGATCGCCCAATTGGTCGTGATGTCGAGGCGCTGCCGCCAAACCATGATGCGGCCCATTTCGCCGCGGTAAAAATGCGACATGGCATTGACGTAGCCCGGATCGTAGATGCTTTTCTGGAGCGAGATCGTTGCCTCGTCGGTCGGTGCGCCCGGAATGTTTTCAGTTGTCACGGCTAACTTCTTAACTGGATAACTGGCTTTGCCAGATAATCCAATTATTCCTCTTTATGGTCCTAGCTCTTGTCGATCTGCGCGCCAAATCAGTTTTGCTCAGCTGAATTCAAGGGCGCGGCCATTCCCGTTGGATAGACATTTTTTTGGCCACGATAATACCAGCGATGCAATCGGTGCGGCGAGACGCTCAACTTGAAAAGAAGAAGAAAAATTCCGTTTTGAATGCTCGTGCGCCACGCGCCGCGCCGGAGATGACGCCGCGCCGACGATCGCACTGGCGGATCGAGAATCGCGATCTTGCCCTCGTTGCGTAATCGCCGCGAAAATTCGACATCTTCCATAAGCGGCATTTGCGCAAAGCCGTGCAGGCTCAGAAAAACTTCGCGCCGGACGAAGACAGTTTGATCGCCGAAGAGCGTTCCGCCGTGCTGCGTGAGAAAACGTGCGACGCGTTCCAGCCAAACTAATCGCGGGTGGCGTCCGTCGAACTTCCGAAAAAATGCGCCGCCGATGATCTCGCGATCGGACAACGCGGTTTCGATCGCGGCCAGGTGCGCGCCCGTCAACTCGGTGTCGGCGTGTTGAAAAATGAGAACGTCGCCGTGGGCAAACATGGCTCCGACGTTCATTTGCGCACCGCGGTTTGGCGCCGAGCATCGAATAAACGCCGCGCCTGAAGCCGTCGCGATTTTTTCCGATTCATCATCGCCCGATGCGTCCACCACAATCAATTCCGGCGACATGTCGATCTTGCGCAGCGCGGGCAGAAGCGTCGCGAGATTTTCCGCGTCATGCCAGGAAGGAATGACGACACTGAGTTTGAGCCGAGGCTCAGCCGGCTCGCTCACTGCGAGTTTTTCAACAGGCGCGCGCGCGCGCGATCGAGCATGAGGCGCTCATTCGCGGAGAGGCTGCCGATTCCATGCTTCGAGATTTTTTCCAGGATGGGATCAATCGATTCGTGCACATTCTCCGGCTCGACGGCGCGCCGTGCGATTGGTTTCGGGATAACTTTGAATTTCGGTTTCGGTTGCAAACGCGCCATTAAATTGTCCCACCACACGAGCTCGGGCCCGATTCCGCGCAAGCGCACAAACACGAAAGCAACACCGATGCTCATCCCAAGGATCGCGATGCTCGACCAATCCCGGCCGGCCATCGCGCCCAATGTCCCGATGGCGGCGAGAATAATAGCGACCCACTTCGCCGTCATTCGAAATAGCAACTCGGCTTGCGGATAAATCGCGGCGAAAGCCACGAAAATTCCGAAATGCAACGCGGCAGAACCGACCATGGCTGTTCGTTGCCACAGGCCCCAAATCGCAAGCAGCACACTCGGCGCGAAAATGAGCAGCGCATAGAGCCCGATGAAAGCGCGTCGGCCGATGAAGCGTTCCACTTCGCGTCCGAAAACGAACAGCATGTACATTTCGACTGCGAACCAAAGCAGCGCCGAGCCCGAGTAAGGCACATGCAGAAAAGCGTAAGTGAAAAGTTGCCAGACATGTCCGGCGTGCACGACTTGGTCGCTATCGAACATCAAAGAATTCAACGCGGTCGGCGGGCCGAAGGCTAATGCGAAACAGATCAGCACCATCAAGCTGACGTGCACGATCACGAGCAGCGTGGTGACGTGAATCGGGTACCGGCCCATCCAGGCAACCGGTTTGTAATCATCGGAGGTGGTGACTCCGAACATGCGGCAATTTAACCGCGTCGAGTCGGTCGGCGCAAGCAACGCTTCGTCCTCCCAAAACGTTACCGCGAAAATTTGCTTGGAGAAGCGGGCGAAGCGGCGAAAATTATCTCGCTCTCGCAATCGCGAAAGATCGACATGAAAAATCTTGCGCCTGCAATATCCCCGTCGAGCGGCATCGGCGATTCCAAATTCACGAATCAAGCGGTGCTCGATTGGGTGCATGAAGTAGAGACGCTGACGGAGCCCGAAAATGTTTTTTGGTGCGACGGGTCCGATCGCGAAAACGAATTTCTTCTCGATCAAGCGCAGCAACAAGGCGTGGTGATCAAGCTGAACGACAAAAAAGTCCCGCGCTCGTATTTGCATCGCTCGAATCCGAACGACGTCGCGCGCGTCGAGCAATTCACGTTGATCTGCACGCCGACAAAAGAGGAAGCGGGACCGACAAATAATTGGGCCGCGCCCGTCGAAACTTATTCAAAGCTCCAGGGAATGCTAAAAGGCGCGATGCGCGGCCGGACGATGTTTGTCATTCCCTACATCATGGGCCCGCCCGATTCGCCGCTCGCCAAAGTCGGATTCGAAATTACTGATTCGGTCTACGTCGTTCTGAGCATGCGCATCATGACGCGCATGGGCGCGGTTGCCACGAAACGGCTAGGCAACGATGTGAACGCGGAATGGAATCGCGGCCTACATTCATTGCTTGATGTTGATCCTGCGCGCCGGTTCATCTGCCATTTTCCGCAGGACAACACCATTATGTCCGTCGGTTCGGGTTACGGCGGAAATGTTTTGCTGAGCAAAAAATGTCTCGCGCTTCGCATCGGTTCGTATCTGGCAAAAAAACAAGGCTGGCTCGCCGAGCACATGTTGATCCTCGGCGTCGAATCGCCCGAGGGCCGCAAGCATTACATGGCGGCCGCGTTCCCGAGCGCGTGCGGCAAAACAAATTTCGCCATGCTCATTCCGCCGAAACATTTCGCCGGCTGGAAAGTCACGACCGTCGGCGACGACATCGCCTGGATGCAAATTCGCGACGGCCGTTTGTACGCGGTCAATCCGGAGAACGGTTATTTCGGCGTCGTGCCGGGGACGAGTTACAAATCGAATCCCAATGCGATGAAGTCGATCGGACACGACACGCTTTACACAAATGTCGCGCTGACCGACGACGGCGACGTTTGGTGGGAAGGCAAGGATGGCGCGTCGCCCAAGCACGCGATCGATTGGCGCGGCAATGATTGGACGCCCGAGGCAAAAGAAAAAGCTGCGCACCCGAACAGCCGTTTCGCGACGCCGATGCTCAACAATCCGGTGCTCGATCCGAATGTCGAAAAAGGAGAAGGCGTTCCGATCAGCGCGATCATTTTCGGCGGTCGTCGCAGCGACACGATGCCGCTCGTTTTCCAAGCGCTCGACTGGGAGCACGGCGTTTATGTCGGTGCGACGATGGCTTCGGAAACCACCGCCGCTGCGACGGGCGCAGTCGGTCAGGTGCGACGCGATCCGATGGCGATGCTGCCGTTTTGCGGTTACAACATCGGCGAATATTTTCGGCACTGGCTCGAAATCGGAAAGCGCCTGACCAATCCGCCGCTCATCTTTGATGTGAATTGGTTTCGCAAAGGCGATGACGGAAAATTTCTCTGGCCCGGCTTTGGTGACAACATGCGCGTTTTAAAATGGATGATCGACCGCTGCGAAGGTTCCGATGCCGCCGTTAAATCTCCGATCGGTTGGCTGCCGCGCCCTGACGATCTCGATCTTGCTGAGCTCGACATGCCGCACAAGGCGATTGTCGAACTTCTCGGGATCGATCACGAAGAATGGCAAATCGAGCTCACCGCGCACGACAAATTTTTCCAATCGCTCGGAGGCGTTGTTCCTGATGAATTGCTAAAGCAGCGCGAGAAACTCGCCGCACGCTTCGTCGAAATCGCGAAATAATCTGTAGGGGACGCTGTTAGCGCCCCATGGGAAGCGAGCCCTTCCCCTACAGAATTCGCGTTTGCACCCGCAAAATTTGCGAACCGGGTCGCCATCTGGGATTGTCTCCAATGGGTTCGAAGGTTGCTGAAAAAGAATGCGTCACCGCGCCGGCTGAGCGTGGTTGCGTCGAGATTCGTGGCGCGCGCCAAAACAATCTCAAAGGGATTAATGTCGATCTTCCGCTCGGGAAACTGACGGTCATCACCGGCCCGAGCGGCAGCGGAAAATCGAGTCTCGCCTTCGACACGATCTACGCCGAAGGCCAGCGACGCTACGTCGAAACATTCAGTCCGTACACGCGGCAGTTTCTCGAGCGCATGGACAAACCGCGAATGGACGAGATTCGCGGCATCCCTCCGGCGATCGCGATCGAGCAATCGAACCAGGTCAAAACTTCGCGATCCACCGTCGGCACGATGACCGAGATCAATGACTACCTGAAATTGTTTTTTCCACGAATCGCCCACGCATTTTGTCCGAGCTGTGGTCGCGAAATCCGTCCGGAGTCTGCAAAATCGATCGACGACGACGTTGCGCGCGCGCTCAACGGCAAAAACATTCTGCTCACATTCTGGGTGGCCGTACCCGCGAAAACGCAACCGCACGACTTCTTCAATTTTTTGCAGCAACAGGGTTATCTGCGCGTTTGGGTCGACAACAAAGTCGTGCGCGTCGATGTCGATGTAAAAATCAAGCGACTCGGCGCGCGCGTGCAGGTGATTCAGGATCGCATCACAATCAGCGCTGAAAATCGCGCGCGCTTGACTGAAGCGATTGAAACTTCGCTGCGTTTCGGCAAAGACCGGATCAACATTGTCGATCTTGACGCGAAGACCGAGCATCCGTTTTCGACCGGCTGGCATTGCGCGCATTGCGATCTCGATATTCGTCCGCCCACGCCGGGACTTTTCAGTTTCAACAATCCGCTCGGCGCGTGTCCGGAATGCCGCGGCTTCGGTCGCACCATCGCGATTGATCTGAACCGCGCGATTCCCGATCGTGGTCTGAGCATCGCGCAAGGCGTAGTGCGCGCGTTTCAAGGCCAGCAGTTCGGCGAATCACAAAAGGATTTGCTCCGCGCCTGTGCGCGCGAAGAGGTCGACATTAACCGTCCGTTCGAAGAATTGCCGAAAGCCGATCAGGATTTCGTGATCAACGGCGAGAAACGCAGCGATGATGCCGACGAAGATTCCGAGGACGGCCGCTGGTATGGCGTGCGCGGATTTTTCAAATGGCTCGAGAGCAAATCTTACAAAATGCACGTGCGCGTTTTGCTCAGCCGCTATCGCGCTTACACGACGTGCCCCAGTTGCAAAGGCGGGCGTTTTCAACTGGAAACGTTGAATTTCAAAATTGGATCGACAAAAAAATTCGCAACGCTTCCGGAATTTGCCGCACTTCCGATTTCCAACGCGCGCGATTTTCTCGCTAAGATCGACATAGCGCCTAACGACTCGACCGCAGAGATGTTGCGCCGCGAGATTTGTGCGCGGCTGAATTATCTTTGCAACGTCGGCGTCGGCTATCTCGCGCTCGATCGGTCGACGCGCACATTGAGCGGCGGCGAAGTGCAACGCGTCAATCTCACGACGTGTCTCGGCGCGTCGCTCGTCAACACGCTCTTCGTTATGGACGAACCGAGCGTCGGACTGCATCCGCGCGATGTGGGCCGGCTCGTGCGCGTGATGCATAATCTGCGCGACAAAGGCAACACGCTGCTCGTGGTCGAGCATGAGGAAACGATCATTCGTTCGGCCGACCATTTGTTCGACATCGGACCCGGTCGCGGCGAACGCGGCGGCGAATTGGTTTTCGCTGGAACGCTCGACAAACTAGTTAGGCAAACCGGTTCGCTCACGGCTGATTATTTAAGTGGTCGCAAACGGATTGAGATCCCGAAGTCACGTCGCAAATCGCGCGCGTCGATCAAGATTGCCGGCGCGCGCGAGCACAACCTGAAGAACATCGATGTCGATCTTCCACTGGGCGTTTTCACTTGTGTGACCGGCATTTCCGGCTCCGGAAAATCGACGCTCATCCACGATGTGCTTTACGGAAATCTTCGTCGCGCACGCGGCGAATCGAACGAGCAGGAAGCCGGCGCGTGCAAAAGCGTGACCGGCGCGCATCGCGTTAGCGACGTTGTGATGGTGGATCAAGCGCCGCTCGCGCGGACGCCGCGCTCGACCCCGCTGCTTTACCTCGGCATTTACGATCGTGTGCGCGAATTATTTGCCGGCTTGCCCGAAGCGATGGCGCAAGGCCTGACCGCGAGCGCGTTCTCTTTTAACTCCGGCAGCGGGCGCTGCGAACGTTGCAGCGGCACTGGCTTCGAAAAGATCGAGATGCAATTTCTGAGCGATCTTTATGTACGCTGCGCGGAATGCGAAGGCCGGCGATTTCAGCCGCACGTCTTGAAAGTGCAATTGCACGGCAAATCGATTCACGACTTGCTCGAGCTGACGGTTAGTGAAGCGATTCAGTTTTTTGCGCAAATCGGGGAGTCGGGAACAATCGGCAATCGGCTCGATATTTTGGCCGAAGTTGGCCTCGGCTATTTGCGTCTCGGTCAACCGCTGA
>CATPCN010000707.1 GCA_955652855.1 uncultured Chthoniobacterales bacterium
AGGGCGCGGTCGCGCAGATGGTCGTACCAGTCTCGCTCGCCGCGCGTACATCGTCGTCGTTGATGACGTTCGTGCTCCCATTCGACGGCAAATCGCTGCCCGCCGGCAAATACTCGGTGACAGCGGTCTCCAGCGGCTCTGGAATCGCGGTGGCAGCGGGTCTGGTGACGTTCGCGCTCGGCTCGGAAACATCCGGATCGATTCTTACGCCCGCCTCTTTTTGCGGAATCACCGGCCTTCGGCCTACCTATGGACTAGTCAGCCGCTATGGTGCGATGGCGCTTTCGTGGACGCTCGACAAGATAGGACCCATGTGCCGGTCGGCCGAAGATTGCGGCCTGGTGTTGCACGAAATCGCCGGCGCCGATCCCGAAGATCCGGCATCGGCCGGCAAGAGCTTTTACTACGCCCCCGCTTTTGCGCGCGACCTGAAGGAAATCAAAGTAGGCTTTGCACCGGTGGATTTCGATGAGTGGGCCGAGCCTTCCGCGCGCCCGGATTTCGCCAAAGCGCTCGACACCATTCGGTCCCTTGGCGTTCAAGTTGCCGAAGCAAAGCTGCCGGAGTTTCCGTACGGTCCCGTGATTGAGACCATCGTCTCCGTGGAGGGCGCGACAATTTTCGAATCGCTCATTAAGAGTGGAGGAGTGAATGATCTGGCGGATCAAAAGCAAATCGCCGGGTTGAAAGCCGGCCTGGAAATTCCCGCCAGGGGTTATCTGAAAGCAATGCGAATCCGCACCCAGATTCAACAGGCGTTTCGCGATCTTCTGGCCGACATCGACGTTTTGATCGCCCCGTCGCGTCTAACGCCCGCGCCCAAAATCACACAGCCGCTGGACCGGCCGCTTAGCGATCGTCCAACGCCTAAGGATCGTGGACTCACGGCGCTCATTCCGGCCGGAAATCTGGCGGGCTTGCCGGCGCTGTCGCTGCCCTGCGGATTTGCCGATGGAATGCCCATGTCCATCCAACTGGTAGGCCGTCCGTTTTCCGAGAACACGCTGCTGAGTATTGGAAAAGCCTTTCAGGAACGTACCGATTGGCACAAACGACGTCCACCACTGACGGTTTGACATGTGGGGTGGCCCTGGAAGCTGTGAGAGAATTTCTCTAAGATCCACACAGGCAGTTTGGACATTCTCATGTGGGGCAGGATGGCATCCTGCCGCGGATTGCTAATCCGCCTGGTGTTGGATCCGGAATTGCGTACAGGCCGATTGCCAATCGGCCGCAGGTTACCAACCGTTACCAACCTGTCCCACAATTGCTATGTGCCAGGTTGAACAAAATTACAAAAGGCAAGAATGCCTGTCCCACAATTAGGCATTCTTGCCTGTATTGGTTTGGCGCTACAGCCCCGGCACAACCACCCGCAACGCCGCCGCACCCACCGCGCCGGTCAACGCCGGCATCACAGTTGTGGCGACGCCCCTCTGTTGATACTCACTGTCGATGGCGTGATAACCCAGATAGACGAACGCGCCCGCGGCCACCGCAAGAAATCCGATAGTCCAGTTGACGCCCATATGAGGCGCCAGAAAAACCGCGAGGATTCCGCCGGCCAGCATCAACGATTGCGCCACCGTTGCGCCCATCATGGCTTTCCATTGCGATCCCAACGCCGCCATGAGTATCGCGCCCAGCGCCAGCCCTTCTGGAAGTTTGTGGACTCCAATGCCCAACAGAAAAGCAAGTCTTAAGCCTTCAAAACCCTTTTGTTGCGACACCGCCAAACTCCAGCCGTCGAAGAAACTGTGAAGGCCGGCGGCGATGAGCAGTGGCGCCGCGAAGCCATGCAATTGCCGTCCGCAGGTTTCATGATCGTGCGTGTGGGAACAAGCGGGGCAGACCGCGTAAACGTGACGATCGATCAACCA
Source organism: uncultured Chthoniobacterales bacterium (assembly GCA_955652855.1). The sequence goes on from CATPCN010000707.1 coordinate 1,881, forward strand.
CAGGGCTGCGAATCCCGCCAACATCCCCGCCGCTCCGCCGGTCCAGCCATAGTGTTCGGCGATTTCCGGAAGAATCCAGAACAGCGCGACGCCCACCAGTATGCCGCCGCTGAACGGCAGAAATCGCTGCGATATCGATGGAATCCTGGCCATGCGAATTCCGGCGAAGGCGCCCGCTAAAGTGAGCAGCATCAGGTAGACGAGAGTGGGATAGAGGCCGGTCAAGCGAGAATCTTCCACTCCACTGTAACGTAAGCTTCGTGCTAAAGTCGGAGGTTTCATGCGAGTTTTGGCTCTCCTAATTCTTTGCTCGATCGCGTTGTTGGGCCAGACCAACTATGAAATCCAGGTGTATGGCGCTGAGACGGTTGCTCCGCGCCGCACCATGGTTGAATTGCACAGTAATTTCACTTTCCAGGGGACCAGGATTTACGAAGACGGTCTTTACCCCACCGATCACGCCTGGCACGAGACCATCGAGATTACTCATGGCTTCACCCAATGGTTTGAGACCGGCTTCTATATTTTCACCAGCGCGCGCGTCGAAACCGGTTGGGATTACGTTGGCAGCCATATTCGGCCGCGCTTTCGCGCGCCTGAGTCCTGGCATTTGCCGGTCGGCCTGAGCATCTCGAATGAGATTGGTTATCAGCGGCGCCAGTTCTCGACATCGTTGTGGGATTGGGAGATTCGCCCGATCGTCGACAAACAGTTGGGCCGCTGGTACCTCTCTTTCAACCCGTCCTTCGATCGCGCGCTGCAAGGGCCGGAAACAAAACGCGGCTTCCAGTTCTCGCCGAATTTTAAGATCGGCTACGACTTCACAAAAAAAGTGGCGGGTGGATTCGAGTACTACGGAGCACTGGGCCCAGTCACTGGATTCGATCGCTTGCGCGATCAGCAGCAGCAACTGATTCCTTCGGTGGACCTGAATCTTTCCCCAAACTGGGAATTTAATGCGGGCGTCGGCGTCGGGGTAACCCATGGGACAGACCACCTATTGGTGAAGATGATTATCGGCTACCGCTTTAAACTCTAGTCACCCGTGGCGCGGACACTCGTGTCTGCGGCCTCGAGACTCGTCTCGAGGCTCTTCCCCGAGCATCAAGACGAGTCTCGATGCAGCAGAAGTCCGCGCCACGTCAACTTATCCTCAATCCCAGCGACCCCGCCAATCGCTCAAACTCCCCGATCCACTCGCTCTCCCCCTCTTCCCGCATCCGCGGATAAACCTTCTCCAGAACGCTGTAGCAATGGTTTTGCAGCGACCACAATACCAATGGAAATGGCAGCGATCGGGCCGCCGCCACCAACTGTCGAAATTTCCGCAGCCCCTCGAGATCCGTCGGATTCTCGAAAAATACCCACGAGCGCCGCTCCAGGTTTCGCCGCAGAGTAATCTCCAGTTCGTCGGTGTCCAGCCGAGCGTCCGCCACACGAACGTCTTCCAATAGGCCCTGAATCTGATCGAGGTTCAATTCCTCCGCGTGCAGGGCGCGCCGCAACATACCGTTCAACGCAAGCTCCGCATTAATTCTTAGCCCCTTTGGAACCGGAATATGCAAATCGCTCATGAACCGCAGCAGCGCCGACTGGTTCTCGTACAACTGCTGGAACGCGGCTTCGTTCGCACTCAACGCCGGCTTCAAAATCTCGTCCAAGACCTTGCGCTGTTCGTCCCGGAAAAGGTTTTTGAGGGAGTACGTGTGCCCGCCAAAGCCCTGGTCGATGAGATGAATGGTAGCGGCGATATCGGAACTCGCGAATGCTTCCCTCACGGATTTCGCGAGATCGCGGTACGCATCGTCGCCCGTGAATGTGGCGACGCCCCCGTGCACGTTGTGATCGCCGAAGTGGATCACGCCGAACATCAGCATCTCGGAGTCTTGCGTGATCCCGGACGTAAACCTGGCCTTGCCGAAAGCCAGCCGCGACTTCCCCGACCGCTTGGCCCGGTAGTCCTTATTCTCCACCGAGTAGCAATAAATCTGCGCGGTCTCCTCATACTCCTCGAACAGAGTGCTGATGGCGTAATGCGCGCCTAAGGTGGATAGGTCCACCATGGCCGGCTTGACGAACTTGTTGTAGATGGCCGCGCCGTCCCCGTGCGCCGGAATGTTGCTCTTCGCCAGCGCGAGTTTTTCCAGGAAGCGCTGCTCCAGTGCGTCGCCGAAGAGTTCCTGAGCGAGCTGCACCACGCGTCCGGCATATGCCATCACCTGTACCGTCTCGATGCCGGAAAGTTCATCGAAGAACCAGCCGCAACTGGTGTACATCAGCATGGCGTGACGCTGCAATTCCAGTAATTTCCACACCGTGACGCGATCGGCCCGCTGCAAACTCTTGCGCCGGAAATTAAGCGCCGCGAACCTTTCCAGGCTCTCAGGCGACCGATCCAAAATCACGCGGATGTAATCGTTCCGCGCCGCCCACGGGTCTTTCAGGTACCGGGCCGCTGTCCGCTCATAGTGCGGCGCCACTTCATCGCGTAACCAATCCAGCGCCGCGCGCAGCGGCCCCCGCCATTCCTGATTCCAGTCCGGATGCCCGCCGGAATTGCAACTACAGTTCGCGCTCCAACGCCCCACGCCGTGTACGCAGCTCCAAGCCGTATTCTCGAAGATCTCGACTTCGTGCACCGGCGGATGTTTCTCCAGATATTCGGCGTAGTTCGTCACCTTCGCCAGCCCGTTCGACTCGATGTAATTCAGCGCGTAGGCCAGCGCCATATCGCCGTGCGCGTGATGATGGCCATAGGTCTCACCGTCGGTCGCGATATGGGCCAGTTGCGGCCAATCGCGTTGATCGGAGAAGGCGTCCAGCAGCCGCCGCGCGAAATGTTCGCCGTTGTTGAGCAGTCCTTCGAACGCCACCGCGCGGGCGATGGGGCCGTCGTAAAAGAAAAGATTCATCAGGCGCCCGGAAGGAAGCTTCAGGAAATATGCGCGCGCCGGATCGATGCGGTCGCCACTCACATCTTGGCCATTCAGCGTTTTTGCCTGCGATGGCGCCAGGATCGTGTAGCGGATGCCTTGTTCCGACAA
>CATPCN010000708.1 GCA_955652855.1 uncultured Chthoniobacterales bacterium
CTACCGCAACGACATCGGCAGGCGCGCAAGGCGACGGAACTCATGGCGGCGCTGGTGGCGCGGCAGGCAATCCACCAACTGACGGAAGCCCAGGGGCTGAATGGACATCTAATCCTGGCGGAGCCTCAGGCGGTTCAGGAGGAGGCGGTGGCAGACACACCCCTGGTACCGGAGCCGGCGGTGCCGGCGGTCTTTACGGAGGCGGCGCTGGTGGTGGAACAACAGGCGGTGTTGGCGCCAGTGGCATCATCGTCCTTACCTATACGCCGCTTGCAACTACCAACTTCGGCTGGAATGCAAACGAAAGTCCTAAGCAGCCACGTGCGAGATACAGGCCTCTAGACGAAACTGCCTTCACTCCCCCGAAAATCATTCCTCTACCAAACATTGGCTGGATTAGCCAAGACACGACCGCTCCACGAAAGAGGAAATATGTCAGCCTAACGCCGTCAGATAATGGCGCAATTCCACCGATAATCGATCCTAATTTCGGCTGGTACGTCTGGAACGATACGAGGCCGGTTAAGCGCCGATATCGGCAGCTTGATGAAACATGCCAAGGCAGCCCGTTATTCCTTCCTGCGCCCGCGCCACCATCCATCGGCTGGCTGACGCAGGACGACACGGCGCCGAGAAAGAGACAATATCATCAGCTTGATGAAGTTGTTCAGGCGCCAAGTTCCATTGGCTTGCCTGCGCCGCCGACCGGCTGGGTCACCCAGGACGATACACCGCCGCGCCGCAAGAAATATCAGGTCCTTGACGAGACAATCCTGGTCCCAAATCCATTGGGCCTTCCAGCGCCTCCGACTGGATGGCTCACCCGTGACGAAACACCAAGGATTATAAAGAAATATCGCCCACTTGATGAGACATCCCAGCCATGGCGAACAGTCGCCGGCAGCCCGATCGGTGCTCATGATCTAACTGATACACTCGGCTTCCCGCTTACAGATACGGCGGGAGTTCATTTAACAGACGTATTTAGCTCTACTCCAGCGCCTAATTTTGGCTGGAATGCATCGGACAATCCAACTCAGCCTAAGAAAAGATATCGCGCCCTCGACGAGACGTCGCAGGGCCCGAACGCAATAGGCTTGCCCGCGATTGTTTCGACACCGTCGACGTTCTGGTTAACCGATGACGAGACAGCACCACCGAAGCGCAAATATCGCCAGCTAGACGAGGTGGTGCAGGCGCCTAGCCCGTTCGGACTGCCGTCTATATCTCAGATCGTAATCTTTCTTACCTCAGGGACTACATTTACACGACCTGGAGATTGGAACGACGCCAATAATACCGTCGAGGCCATAGGCGCAGGCGGAGATAGCTCCGGCTCTTCTGGCGCAACCGGTGGTTGCTACGCCAAGATCTCCAATTACGTCCTCCCGGCTACATTCACATATCAGATTGGCCTTCATGGCGGCTCGGTGGGAGCTGGCACGGCTCCGACGGCTAACACGTGGGGCACAAGTGCTTCTGTCATTGTTGCAGCCGGCGCGGCTAGCGTTACGACCAATTGCGTCGGTACTACGGTATTTGCAGGTGGAACTGGCGGCGCAGCGCATGGTGGTGGTGGCGCGGCTGGACCTAATGGGGCTGGCTCCTCTACGGCCACGACAGCCGGTGGAAGCGGCGATGCAGGCTTTGGCGGCGCGGGTGGCGCTGGTGGCAATCCACCAACTGACGGCAGCCCAGGGGCTGAATCGACATCAAATCCAGGTGGCCTTACGGCGGGCGCAGGTGGTGGTGGCGGACAGCACACTGTCGCGGCTGGTGCCGGCGGTGCCGGCGGTCTTTACGGAGGCGCGGCGGGCGGAAGATTTACCTCAGGCACAGGCGTAGGTGCAAACGGAATAATTGTTCTCTCTTACACGCCAGTTGGTGGTGTGCCGCCTGTAGGTTGGATGCCTCAGGACGATACTGCGAGGATACACAGAAAATATCAAAACCTAGACGAAGCTGCGCAGCCTATCTTCCTGCCGCCTGTAACAGCAACGCCATCGACGTTCTGGCTCACGGACGACGAAACGTCTCCTAGACGGAAATGGTTCCGTAGCCTTGACGAAACGGCGCTTGTCCTCAGCTCCGCGTTTCTGCCCCCAATTGCTCCTACGCCGGCGTCTTTCTGGCTCACTGACGATGAAACAGCGCCTCGGAAAAGGAGATTTGTCAGTCTTGACGAGGTAACTCAGGCCCCTAGCCCGCTTGGATTACCGGTTGTTCCAGGTTTCGGCTGGAATGCAGCAGACATTATCTCTCCGCGCAGGAAACGGTTCGTAAACTTAGACGTAACATCTGATGTCATCAGCGCTCTAGGCCTTCCGGCACAGCCAACGGCCAACTTCGGTTGGAACGCGGCGGATTACGTCAGGCCAAGACGGACGAGATTTGTACAACTAGACGAAATAGTGATACCTTTGCGGCTGCCGCCAGGCCTTCCGGTGCCAGTGCCGCCGCCATCGCCATCCGGGAAAACAGGATTAGAGGCTTTGAACGCTGGCTTTGTCTTTGGGCCTAATACCCCACAATTAGGTGATTTGGCCGTCGCGGTTCTCC
>CATPCN010000709.1 GCA_955652855.1 uncultured Chthoniobacterales bacterium
AGGCCAGACTTCGATCGCAATCTGCGAGTTGGAAATAGGGCTGCTGGACAGTTTGACGACGGACGTCGTCGAAGGTGTTTGGACGTGCATCTGGAGATCTCGTTTCTGATCTCCCAGAGCCCCGTGGAACGGTGATCACTCCGAACCAACCTATGGCGGGCCTAAACCTGGATCGTCACAATCCAACGTCGGGCGTATTCGCCCCCAGCCAACGTACCCGACATCTCGATCGGCCGCTAGGATGGAGCCGATTGCCGCGCTTTCAACGCTTCGGGGTCGCTCCGTTATTGTAACAAAGTCTGATTCATACCGCAATCTTTTGTAGGTGAGCTTGATGCACGACTGTATTTATAACGCAGCATGAGCCTAAAGGGCTCAAATTTCTCGTCTTTTAGGTTGGCAAATAACGAGGAGAACACGAGAACTTAGTCTGGGACCCGATCCGGCCATTCTTGCAGCCAGCTGGGAGATGCGGTGGCGACGCGACGGCAGTAAAATCTAGAATGAGTAAACGAGGACAATGGAGAGCATTGTGAAGAGAAGCCCCTCGGTAGGGTCTCTACAGCAATACATCGCCGGGATGATTCGTTCCCCCATTTCGGTCAGCGCATTCTGGCGCCAAGCGAACGCAGAGTTCTCCATTGCTCTCGTTGTCGGTTCCACAGCAGCGTCGCGGTTAACTTGCGAAGCGACGGCTCAGAGATTCGAAGCTGCCGCGCCTCGGCTACAGGCAGGAACAAAATCTCCTCTTGAATGTCGGGCGCAAGATTTAACAGGCTCGTCATTTGGGTGACACGCGAACGCGAGACCCGCGCCACCTGTGCCACGGCCGCATAGTTGCTCACCATCCCGGACCGAATCAGTCCCTCGAATTTCAGAGCTAACGCAAGTAGGCGTGTGATCCGTGGCACTGCTTCCGTTCGCTCGGCTCCTGCGAGGGAACGTCGACCGCTCGCCTTCGCTGCCGCAGCCGCAGACGTTCTGTTCCGTTCCTGGGCGAGTTTCTCTTCTACCAGTTTCCAAACCCACTCGTCGACAATCGGCGTGTGCTCGCCCGCGTAAACTGTATCTTGATGGAATACCTTCCCGAGGTAGAGTACGTTATTCAACAGCCGCTCTAAAGTCGCCCGGCTGAAGGGCTGTCCTCCGGTGTCCTTGCCGTCCCGAGTCTGCCACCGCTTCGTCCTCCAGTTCCGCGCCTGGATCTCCGCCAGTACGGATGCCAAAGATCGCTGCTGCAAATATAACGTGAAGATCGCTTGCACGCGACGAGCTTCTTCTTGATTTACCATCAGCTTTCCCCCGGCCTCCGCGATATCGTAGCCGAGCACTGGCGTGCCTCCCACCCATTTGCCCTTGCGTCGCGCCGCCGCCATCTTGTCCCTGGTTCGGTCCGCGATCATCTGCCGCTCAAACTCCGCAAACGACAGCAGGATGTTGAGCGTCAGCCGGCCGAGTGAACCGGTGGTATTCAGCGGCTGCGTGATGGATACCAGACTGACCTGACGCCGCTCGAAGATCTCCATCAGACGCGCGAAGTCCAGTAGTGATCGGCTGAGCCGGTCGACCTTGTACACCAACACGCAGTCGATTCGACCGGCCTCGATGTCGACGAGAAGCCTGCGCAGCGCCGGGCGCTCCAGGTTCGCTCCAGTATATCCGCCATCGTCATAGCGCTCGGCCAGGGCCGTCCAGCCCGCGTGAAGTTGGCTTTGCACAAAAGCCTCGGCCGATTCTCGCTGTGCTTCGAGTGTATTGAACGGCTGGGCAAGTCCCTCTTCCGTCGATTTTCGGGTGTAGATCGCGCATCGCAAAGTGCTCGCCCGGGGCTGGTCCTGCTCCCCACCCGATCGACTACGTTTACGATCCATGCCGTGACTCCGCGCGGAGGTTGAAAAAGGCGAATCCATTCCACTGCACCCCGGTCACATGCCGCGCCACCGCGCTGAGCGATCGATAAATTTGGTCTTGATAGCGAAACCCCTTTTCCAGAACATCCACCGATACAGTGCGACCCTGAAACTGGCGCGTGAGCCTCGTGCCTGCCGACGGTACGCGGGGGTCGCGATTTCCTTTCTTTACTTCCTTCAAAAAAGACTGGGGAGCGCGAATCCTCAGGTCGGCCTCTTCGGCCAATAGCATGGCCCGCTGGCGCGCTCGCTCCGATAGGTCGCCCTCAGCATTAGCCTGCAGACGCCAGGCGATGCGGCGCACCAGGAACTGTTTGTGGTTGGACCGTGACTCCTGGCGGAACACTTCCAGGTACTTAATCCTCAATTGCCCTACACTTTGGTATCGCAAGGCGTCAATTTCACGCCATAGGGGTGCGTTTTGATGTCGTTTCATTTCGCTCATTCGGCTCTCTTGTTCCTCTCCGTTCCGTTTCGCCCCAGTGCTGGAAGCCACTCCTGCCTGCACCGGGGCACTTCTATGTCCGCTCTTTGCCGCTGAGAATGCAAGCTCAAATGGGCGAGTTTTTACCTTTGAGGATTTTCGAAAACGTTTCTAATGGAAGCCGCGTGACAGAGTTAAGTCTTTTAGTAACCTAGAGTTGCTGAGGCTACTGGTCCACCGAAGCCGCGAGGCCAACACCCCTTAGTGGCGGTAAAAACTCGCCAGGAGGGTACTGAAAGAAAGTTTGAACCTGAGAGTTCTTCGGGGACCCAGACAAACAGATCCACCCTGTAGTTAACACGTCTTTGTGTTCGACGCTATTCACTGCCCTGTATTCTTCTCGCTGCACATAATGGCAATGATATCCCTATTGAGAACCGTCGTCGTGTGGTCGTTGTAGAGATCCAAAAGGCGGCTATAGACCCTGCGGTTGATGCGCCGCAGCCTTCGGGCGCGGGCAAAGTCGCCGGCCTTGCGTAACTTCTTCACGTCCTCATCCAACAAAAGAATCTTGAGGACCTCAAAGCCCTTTCCGGGAATGTCGGTTGCCTCGGAGTTTTCAGGCATTTTCGACAGGTCTAAAACAATCTTCGGATAAGGAGAGACAAGCGCCGCGTAATTCAAGGCAATGTCTCCATTTTCGTACCGGCTGCCGCGTGCTATCTTCACGCGCAAGTCCTTCAGAATGGCGCTGAAGGCACTCTCGACCTCGGCGATAACCCGGAGCTCTTCTTGGGAAATCGCAGGCTCATTATCGCTCATAACGTCGCAATTTTATCACAGCGTGGCACTGAAGAAAGCAAGGGGGTACTCTCTGTACGTGGGGATTCGTCCCCCCTGGCCATTCCAGGAATCACATTGACTGAAAAGGAGATACACGAAATGAAGAGAATGCTTCTGTATGCAGTTGTTATCGGCCTGCTGTCGCTGGTGCTGGAGCTTCCGGCACCCGAATGCGGACTACCCCCTTATCCTGCCTGTCCCGCCGAACGTTCGGCTGTATAATGACCTGAACCGGGGCGGGCCTCAAGGAGGGCTCGCCCCAACCCCTCATGGATGCTTTGGGCTTGTTGTCATACGGCAACGCTGTTGGAGAACTGGTCGTATTCGCTCGGCTTGCGTCGCTACGTCTTCTTCGCCGCTACAAGTGGTTTGCCGTGTGGATGGGATTCTCCGCGATCCGCGACGGCGCAATCCTGATAGCAACATCGGCTCACATAAAGACAGCCCTGTTCGGGACGCTCTGGCAATGGACAGAACCGTTCGTGCTTGGCCTTGAAACCTTGGTGGTCGTTGAAGTCTATGACCTGATTGCGATCACCTATCCAGGTGCGCTTCGGGCGGGAAAGCTTGTCCTTTCGGGTGCGATCACTGTGGCGGTCTTCGTGGCGCTGATCCTTGGCGTTCTGGACTGGCGCGGAGTCTCGCCATGGATGTTCCAGGTAAAGCGGTGGGTGACGTCGGTGCTGGTCGTCTTCCTGCTATGTGTGGCGTGGGTCTTCCTCCGGTTTGCGGCTCCCCTGGCGCGAAACCTCGTTTACCACTGCCGGATTCTCACCGTGTATTTGGCCGGAATCGCGGCGGGCTATCTTGTCATCAACATCGGCATCCGTCCTCGGATTCTCAGTCGGCTGTTTTTGTCCTCCTGCCTCGTGTGCCTGATCTTGTGGACGATCCTGTTCAGGCGAGATGGAGAACGCCCGCCACCGATGGAACCGATAAGCCCCGAAGACGCGGAACGTAATCGGAGGCGGAAGGAATATCTTTTGCGAATACTTGGGAAATTGAGATCCGCCATTCCAGACGCATAATCTTCAGCCCGATCCGAACTGGACTTACACCGACTCCTTCAGCCTTACCTACGCAAGCGGAAGTGATCTCGTTTCCCTTTGGCTCATTTCGATTTGTTCCACAAAGTTCGTTTGTTCGCGTAGGATCTCCTACTTGGCTCTAGGAGCCTGTCCGAGAAAAAAAGCAGGCAGGCACGTGAGATTGGTGGAACGTCATAAACAAAAGCGGGCCATAATGTTTCATGGCGAAAGGCTACCGCTCCTACCAGCCCGATCAAGATTTACTGCTCCCGCCGAGC
>CATPCN010000710.1 GCA_955652855.1 uncultured Chthoniobacterales bacterium
ATCCTCTCGGTGAGTGGGGTTTGCGTCGTTGGCAGGAGGGTCGTCGGCCAAATCGGCAACTGCGCCGTTCTTCTTCCGGTGCTCTGTAACAAGCTTGCGCCTCATCTCGATCTGCTCCTGCTGGTAGATAGTGTCGATGATCTTTTCGACGGGGACAACAACGCCGATACCCGTATTTATACCTGAGCTAGAATCCTGCTGATCTTCTAACACAATGTCTTGGTTTAGATTTTTAATATCGAAATGTCCGTGAAGTAGACCGAGTAAATAAAATTGCGCGCCTGTTGTGAACGTGGTTTGCCCATCGATAATTCGCACGGGCGGTATGCTAATGAATACCGGAGAACCACTGAGTCCCCCTATCGATCTAGCTTCGATGAGATAAGCTTCAATATACCCGCAATAAGCCGTTTCAACCGGCTCTCCTTTCATCATCGCTATATTGCCAATTCTGACAATTGGGATGTTGCGTTCACGCCCGTGATGGCTCCTGAAAAGCCCGACGATGGCAACCTCATCACCCAGCCCGATATTTTTCTCTCGTAAAATGTCAGATGTCCCAGCAACCGAGTACCGTCCGTTCAAAGCGGCTGCCGATATATCTTCGCCTTCAAAATTGAATTGGCACAGCGCTACATCTGTTAACAATTCGCCTTCGTTCGGGGGAGGATGAAATATCCAATTGCCGGGAGGTATTCTTTCCTCATTCGCTGAGCCATTTGTGTTGTTTGTGCGTAACCACAAATCATGACCCTTAGCGAGCAGGCCCGACACAACGTGCTCAGCGGTGGTCAGAAACCGCAAAGGTAAACAACTGATCGGTGGGAAGTACATCTACCGCGACCGCGCGGAGTGGATCGCGGTCAAAGTGCCCGCGATTGTCCCACAGGAATTGTTCGACAAAGTGCAAGAGAAGCTGCGCGAGCACAAAGAGCGATATTCCACACCGGTCACGCACTACCTTTTGTCTCGTCTCGTTCAATGCGGTTGCTGTGGAGGCGGGTATTCATCTGCTCGCGGTCGGCAAAAAGTCCTACGGCGCTCGGGGAAGGTCGCTGTGTATCATCAGGCTTTATACCGCTGCATCCGTCAGAGTGCGGAAAACAATCACGATCGGAAACAGATCAAGCGCTGTCCCAACTCTCAGATCAGCACGCATATCCTCGAAAGCAAGGTCTTGGAGATGATCCGAGAAACCATGTTCGATCCAGAGAAACTTCGCGCCTGTATCAGGGACGGCGTGCCACAGGACGACCGTAATGTCGCGCGTCACCTTACGCGAGTGGCAAGAGACATTCGTGTTTTAGACGACGAACGACGGCGGCTTATGAACCGATATGCGCTGGAGGAAGTCACGGGAGACGATTACATAACCGCGAACCGTGCCCTCGACAAAGACCTGGAACGCCTTACGCGCGAGAAGGCCGAGCTTGCCGCAGCCTTGCGGTCTTCGCGGCACGAAGACTTTGTGGACGCGAGTATCCGACAATTCTGCGCAAACGCGAATGCTCGCTTTCAGGCGTGCGCAGACTTCGACGCTAACCGGCAGTTTCTAAGGGATCATATTGAACGGGTGATCTACAACCGTGAGAAGGTCACGATCACGGGTTTCGTGCCGGTACAATCGGCTTCGGGGGAAACCAAGCTAGAATTTCGGATCAAGGGGGAGATCGACAGAGGGGCGGTGCGCCGAAATGCGGCCAATCGTTTGCGCTGGAATGACCCCAACCGCACCTCGCCCGAAGGGTGGGGGCTTGGGAAGACGCTTATGGGGCATCATGAAACCACGGTATGAAAAGCGTCGTTGCATACTGCCGATCAGCATGTGAGGAGCCTGGCACGCCGTCGTCCGCTTACAGCCAGGCGGACGCGATCCAACGCTATGCCGAACAGCGCGGCCTTACCCTGAGCGCGGTTTACACGGACGCGGGCGTGAGCGGCGTCAGGATGAAGCGGCCGGGGCTAGAAAGGCTGCTTGCGGACTGCCGGTCAGGGAAAGTCGGCATGATAATCACAAAAGACGCCGACCGGCTGTCGCGAGACATGGGCCAATTGATCGGGCTTCTCCATATCTTCGCGAAAGCCGGTGTGCGCGTCGAGTACAGTGCCCGAGAAGGGCAAAGAGACAACAGGTACCTCGAAGCCCTGTTGTCTGCGTTGGCCGAGCTCAACAAAGCGACACGGCGCTCCAAGTAAAAATATCGATAGCCCGACAATCCCCACAGCTTGCGTGTCATTTGACTTTGGGAGCTTGAATTACGTCCTGCGCGGCACCATCGACCCCAACGGACCCCTCGTGGAGCCGCTAATGCTCTGAAATTGCTTCCGCTTTCAGAGCATAACGGACATGGCCGGACTTCCTGCTGACTCGACCCGGTCGCGAATGACCGACCCTGAAGGGACATTATCGCGATCAGATTGACAGCGTAAGGTGGCACTCGGGATGCTTCGAGGTTAAGGGGTGCCGCTCATAAAGGCCTGGTTCCTGGTCGAGGTAGGCCCACTTAAAAACGTCAGGTAAGTATTACGAATTCGCTCCAGGAGTTTTGCCTTCGTGACTACGACATTTCAGGCATTTAAAGACCGGATTGTGAGGGATCTACTCCCAACATTCTGCGATGATCCGAGCCGCGGCTGGGCTGCGGGGGCTTCAAAGAGGATTGGAAGAATGTCACCGAAAAAGATGCAGCCGACTTCCTACTAGCCTTGGACGCGGGTCTAATCGAACATCGGGGGCGTGGCCTCTATCGAGCGCCAAAAAGTCTGGCGAGCGAACAGTTTTTCTGGTCGGGGAAGAAGAGTGTTTTGCCGAGACCGGTAACTCTTTGGGTCGAACCGATCATCACCGTAGCTGCGCTATCCAGACTCCACTTTAAATGGGGATGGCCAAAAGAACTCATCGGCACGCAATCCCGAAAATGGGAGTTCGACGTCACTGCATATCGGGCCTCTGACCTGAGCAACGAGTACGTGGCATGTGGGGTCAAGAAGACAGTTGCGGAGCAAGACCAAATGGTCGAGCTCATGCAGCGTTTCTCCACTGATCGTGACGCGGGGGACGCTCTCAAATCATCGAAGGAGATCAACGCCTTTCGGAAGCTAAAAGGGCTTCAGGCGAGGCACGCTTCTATTTTCTGGGCGGTCGGGCCAAACGGTGC
>CATPCN010000711.1 GCA_955652855.1 uncultured Chthoniobacterales bacterium
ATCTCACGACATACTTCGATGCCGAGTGCGGCGCAGTACGAAAGAATCTTCCGATCGTAGAAATCAGCATCATGCGTGCATAAAATATCGGCTTCGCCTTGCTCGGCGGTTTGCAAAACAATCAAATCCGAGGGATCGCGCCAGATCCAGACGGTCCGCAAGGTGACGCGATGTGCACTCGATTGGCCCGTCTTTTTCTAATGGCTCGGGTGAGTTGTGGATGGTTCAAGAAATGAAGTTAAAACAAGATGGGCGTTTGAACCGCCCCCTGCGAAGAGTAGAAGAGAAAGTAGGGCAGCAGTTGGTTACTCGGTAGTGGGCTACTTTGATCCAGCGCACATCTCGCCGAGCTACGTTGAGCGTGACAACCTCTCCGTCCGTATGACGGTTCGGAGGTACACGCGGTTGACCAAATGCGTTCTCCAGAAGATCGAGAATCATGCCGCTGCTGTTGCGCTCGGATACCTCGCATACAACTTCATCAAGATTCATTGTACGTTGCGCTGCACGCCTGCCATGATCGCTGGCGTGACGGAGAGCTGTGGGAAGTCGCGGACTTGGTGCGTTGCTGGAAGCCTCCGAACGGGGGTTGGAGAGAGATGCATAGAATCGAAGGAGGAGGAAAATGAGAGATCACCGCATCCAAAACAACGGACAACGGCTCGACTACACTTGCGAAAATCGGCGTTTTAGAACTAACGTAGCAATGAACGCCGAGACAGGGGCCAGGCCGCGTGCTCCTGCAAGCGTTTTTAGGGGACCGCTGATCGATCACGACGGATATTCACTGTGGCTGGAACATGTGATCGAAATAGCAACGGGAGAACGCTGCTACTGGCTCATGTGGTATGACGCCAATGGATGGCCCACGATTCCGCTGAGTGGAGTCCTTGACAGAAGCGAGATACCAACGATGGCTGGTCGCTTGGCGTCTTTCGTCCGATGAACGTTCAAAGTAGCCCACTACGTTAACTCCGGCTGCGATTACAATAGAGGAGACTGGTATGCCAACGCTCGATCGCATAACTCGCAACCCGGAAGTCATGGGCGGCAAACCCTGCCTTCGCGGCATGCGGGTCACTGTCGGGACAATTGTAGGTCTCGTTGCCGCTGGCCATTCCAATCCAGAGATCCTCAGCGCCTATCCTTACCTCGAAGAGGAAGATATTCGCCAAGCGCTCGCATACGCCGCTTGGCGCGTCGAAGAGATTGAAGTGCCGCTCTCGGTGGAATGAAAATTCTGATCGACATGAATCTGAGCCCAACCTGGGTTCAGTATCTTGTCGCGCATGGAAGCGAGGCTGTCCATTGGTCCAAAATCGGTGAGGCGTCAGCTCCCGACTCGCGGATACTCGAATACGCCGCTTCCAACGGATTCGTGGTCTTCACTCACGATCTTGACTTTGGTATTCTCCTCGCGGCCCGCAAGTCGCGTGGCCCAAGCGTGATTCAAGTTCGAACACAGGACGTTCTTCCGTCCGCAATTGGAGCTGTCGTTCTTAGAGCCATTGAGATAGCCTGCGACCATCTGGACGCGGGCGCTATCGTCACCGTGGACTTAACACAGAGTCGAATCAGACTCTTGCCAATCTGACCAAAGCGACACGACGCGTCCCCCCGATAACTAGAGCGCGCACGTTCCTTGCGGATGTGCGCGCTTGGAAGTTAAGCGGCTGATTAGAACGTAACGCGCAGGCTGACCTGGGCCCGTCTCGCCGTCGTGCCGTCGGGGCTGAGCGCGTCCGCGCTGGGCGTTGCGTAGTCGGTCCTGAATTGAAGCGCTGTCCCGGCCAAGTTATACTCGACGCTCCGGCGGCTGAGGTCGAATGGTGTGTTGAACAGATTGATCGCTTCAAACGTCAAGTAGGCCGTGACGCGTTCGCCGAAAGGCAGCTTCTTGGATAGGCGAGCATCGACGCGATACTCCGGGTCCAGATTCAAGTTGCTGACCGGTTGGAATGGTACGCGGCTAAATCCACCGCCCAGCCCGTTCAGCGAGCCAGACACGAGAGCGCCGGGGAACGCATTCCCGCCGACGCTGGTGGTAGAGTTGAGCGGCTGTGACGACTGCAGCGTGGTCACGCTGCTGAGCTGCCAGTGATTCACCACGTAACGGGCCCAACCGCTGTTGCTCTTGATGAACGTCGGATCCCACACGAAGCTGGTCACGAACCGGTGGCGCGTATCGTTGGCGGCCGAACCCCGCTCCGAAGCAAAATCTCCGTTCGCGTAGCTGGTGGGAGTCGTACCGAAGAAAATGTTGTTGCTCCCGCCGCTCTGGTTGAGATCGATTGCGTGCGACCAGGTGTAAGCTACCGACGCCTGGAAGTTGTGCGAGAAGCGCTTCTGGAGCTGTACCGCCAGACCATCGTAGTAGCTCAAACCGGGATTATCGATCTGGGCAATCTGCCGGTATTTCGGATCGATGCGAGTGCGGTAGGTGGGAGTGGTGTAACTCCCCACCGTTGCGCCCGATGCGTCTTGAATGGTGTAGGTAACGGGAGCACCCAACGGCCCGACGTTGAGGTCGCGAATACCATACAAGCGGACGCCGCGGCTCCAGATATAGGACACGTTGAGGTTGACGGTATTGGTGAGTTGGCGCTCAATGCCGACGTTGGCTTGGTGTGTATAGGGATTGCGCAGATTCTTGTCGGCGAAGAGGATGTTCGAGGAACCCGGAAGAGGCGAGAAGGTGGTAGCGGAAAGGTTGTTCGGATAAACGGGGCCGGCGGTGAGTTGGGCAGCCGTGGCCGAGTTATAGCTGATTGACGTTTGATACACGCCGTTGCTTAGGAAGAGGTTCTCAATCAATCCTGTTTGGTAGCGGGCGTAAAAAATTCCGTAGCCCGCGCGGAACAGCGTCTTCTGATCGTTGGTGAGCGCGTAGGAAATCCCAACGCGTGGGGAAAAGTTGTTCCTCGGAGCATTGATGTGACCAGTTTGCGGATAATCCGGATTGACGATCTTGGGTTGCGGAATGGTTGAGAATTCGTAACGCACGCCATAGTTGAACAACAGGCGGGAATTGATCCGCCACTGATCCTGGCCATAGAAGCCATAGTTCACCAGGTTTGTGTCCACCTGGGGATTTCCGAAGGTTTGCGAATAGGTGTTCCAGTTCTTTGCGCCGGTGTTATTGCCGGTGAAGTCGAGGGCGAACGCGTTGAGAGTGCTATAGCTGTAGCTACCGTATTGATTGCTAAGCTGATTTACGAAGTCCTCGGTGTGCGCGATGTCGAAGCCGAACTTCATGGTGTGCGAGCCCTTGGTCCAGCTCAGATTGTCGGCAATTTCGTAGCGCGTTTCGCTGGGATTCAGGCGGGGATAGGAGGTAGCGACACCCAGGTTGCTGGTGCTGGCGACGGTCAGGCCAGCCCTTCCGAGACCAGGGAACAGAAAGTCATCGCTGGCGGGGTCAAACAGCCGATCGTGGAACCAGCCGAAGCGCACTTCATTCACTACCGTTGGAGTGACAACGCTGGTCCATTGCGCGCGGCCGTAGCCGTCGCGTACGGTGGAGTCCGCGTTGTTCCCGATAAGGTTCCCGGTGTTGAATACGATTCCGGTGGCCTGGATGCCGTGGGGTGAGACCCAACGCATTAGATTGATGCTCAAGCTGATGTTGTTGCGGTCGTCCAGGCGATAATCGAGTTTGCCTAGACCGAGGTCTTGGGTCACGGTGCGGGAAACAGTTCCGAAGTTACGGGTCAAGATCATGTTCGTGGCCGTGGCGCATTGCGCTGCCGTAGCCGGGACCGTTGCTTTCGGATCCGGACAAGGGTTAGCGGCGGTATTCAGTATTCCAGCCGAGTTAAACATACCCGAGCTCAAGCTGGCGATTCCGGGGAAATTGCGGCGCGTGGCCTCGTAATTGAAGAAGTAGAACAGCTTGTTCTTCACAATAGAGCCGCCGATGCTGGCGCCAGACTGCCAGCGGATGTCCTGCGGATTAAAGAGGGCGTACCGGTCCCGGGCATTCAACGTGCGATTGCGGAAAAAGGTATAACCTGTGCCATGAATGTCGTTGGTGCCGCTCTTGGTGATGGTGTTGATGACGCCGCCCATGGCGTTGCCATATTCGGCCGCGAAGTTGTCGGAGATCACTTGAAACTCTTGCACCGCGTCCTGCGAGATAGGGCTGGTGATGCGGGTACGGCCCGCGTTCTCGTTATAAAACTGATTTGTGGTGTCGTTGCCATCCGTAAGGAAGCTATTGTGGCCGGCAATGCCGCGGAAGCTCAGCAGGCCGAAGGCTCCATCAGGCACAACGGCGGGGCTCAAGAGAACGAATGAGTCCACGCGACGGGCGTTGATGGGCAAATCCAGGATCTGCCTCTCACCGACTACTTGCGAAACGTCGGTCTTAGTATCCTCAAC
>CATPCN010000712.1 GCA_955652855.1 uncultured Chthoniobacterales bacterium
CATTTTCATCCGCATTCGGCTTCTGCAATTTCCGCTCGAGCGCGACGAAGGCGAATACGCGTACGGCGGCCAGCTCATGCTGCAAGGCATCGCGCCTTACCAGCTGGCTTACAGCATGAAACTTCCCGGGACAGCGGCCACCTACGCTTTGATCATGTCGATCTTCGGACAAACGATCGCCGGAATTCATTTCGGTTTGCTGATTGTAAATGCAGCGACATGCGCGCTCCTCTTTCTTCTCGGTCGGCGATTGGCAAATTCGACGGCGGGAATCGCGGCGGCAGCGAGTTACGCAGTCATGTCAGCGAGCCCGTCGGTTCTCGGATTCTCCGCGCATGCGACGCATCTTCTCATGCTTCCGGTAATAGCTGGCGTTTTATTGCTGCTGCGAGCTTTGGATCGACAATCGACAGGAGCTGTTTTTCTGAGTGGGCTGCTGTTCGGCGTGGGAATGTTTATGAAACAACCAGCAGCGGTTTTCATTTTATTCGGTGCCGCATATCTCTTCCTCGGTGGTTGGCGAGCCGGTCTGTCATGGAAACGAATTGTGACGCGCACCCTTATTTTCTGCGCAGCGGCAGCAACGCCGCTTGCTTTAACTTGCTTGGTTCTCTGGCAAGCCGGCGTATTCGGAAACTTCTGGTTCTGGACAGTGAGCTATGCCCGTGAATATGCCACGCTCTCATCGCCGTCGAATGCCCGCGCTTACTTGCAGGTAATTCCGCAAGAAGTCATCGGCGCACGATGCGGTTTGTGGGTGCTGGCCGGAATAGGTTTGATTGTAAGTGTCTGGAAAAGGAGCGATCGCGCGCGCGGCGTTTTTCTCAGCAGCTTCTTCCTGTTTTCAGCAATGGCTCTCTGCGTCGGATTTTATTTTCGGCCACACTATTTTTTTCTCGTGCTTCCAGCGCTCTCCCTGCTCACCGGCGTTGCCATGACCAAACTGCCAAGCGTACTAAAGAAATACTCCGGCATCGCGAGAGGCATCTTCTTGTTGGTCTTTGCCGCTGCTCTCATCTGGCCGATTTTTCAGGAAAGAAATTTATTGTTCGCGCTTTCTCCGTTTGCGGCTTCTCGATCCCTCTACGGAGAATGTCCGTTCCCCGAGTCGATGCGGATCGGAGAATTTATTCGTGAGCGCACAAGACCTGACGATACGATTGCCGTCCTCGGCTCTGAACCGCAGATTTATTTTTATGCGCATCGCCATTCCGCCACAGGTTACCTCTACACCTATGGACTAATGGAGCCGCAAAAGTATGCGCACCGCATGCAGCTGGAAATGATTCATGAGATCGAAGCGGCCCATCCCAAATATTTCGTGTCGATCGTAATCAATGATTCGTGGTGGCCGCGGCCTGCATCCGAGCGACTTATCTTCAATTGGGCGGATCAATACCTCTCGCAAAATTACGCCGCCGTTGGCTTGGTCAACATCGTGGACGTCGATCGCACCGACTATTATCTTGGAAACATCCCCGCATCACTCCCATATCTGAAGGACTATGTTTTGATTTACGAACGCAAATGAGCGCATTTGTGTTAGCGAGTTAGTTCTAGTTAGTGACGTATCTAGGCTAGGCCGTGACTCTCATTCGAAATTCTCGCACAGCTACTCTCACCGTCTGCATTGGCCTGGCAGCGATTACCTGGATTGTTTTCGGACAAACTCTCCGGCATGGGTTCGTGAACTATGACGATGGTCGCTATGTTACCGACAATGCAAACGTAACGCACGGATTGTCGATCCAAGCACTAAGATGGGCCTTCACCCACTTCCATTCAGCAAACTGGCATCCATTGACTTGGATATCGCACATGCTGGATTGCCAGCTCTACGATCTACGTCCGGCAGGTCATCACTTTACGAATGTGCTGCTGCATACGATCGCGACCGTTCTGCTGTTTCTCGTTTTGCGGGCGATGACGGGCGCCTTCTGGCGTAGCGCTTTTGTCGCCGCCATTTTTGCCGTCCATCCGCTACGCGTCGAATCAGTCGCGTGGATCGCGGAACGGAAAGACGTTCTAAGCGGCATCTTTTTCATGCTCACGCTAGGTGCTTATACGCGCTATACTCGAAATCCATCGATTCTGCGTTACATAGCAATGTCGATCTTGTTTGCGTGCGGGCTGATGTCCAAACCAAGTGTTGTCACGGTGCCGTTCGTCTTTTTGCTGCTGGATTACTGGCCTTTAAAACGAATGCGCAATCTTCAGTCGGCGCGAAAGTGTGCGATCGAGAAAGTTCCGCTGCTTTGCCTTTCGGCAGTCTCATGTGTGATAACGCTTTTCGCACAGCGTGTGGCCATCAGCTCGACTGAGGATCTACCCTTCACTGTAAGAGTTAGTAATGCACTCGTTAGTTACCTCGCTTATTTCTGGCAAATGATCTGGCCCAGCCGTCTAGCTATCTTTTATTCTCGTGCTCTTAGCGGTGTGCCATCTTTGCAAGTTATCGGCGCAGCGGCCTTACTTGTTGGAATAACCGCCGCAGTTTTCATCTTGAGGTCTCGCCAACCGTATCTCGTCACTGGCTGGCTTTTGTATTTCGGCATGCTTGTGCCCATGATCGGCATCATCCAGGTAGGATCACAGGTGCGAGCTGATAGGTATACTTATCTGCCTCAAATCGGCTTGTATTTGATGGCTACGTGGAGCGTTGCGGACATAACGGTGAAATGGCCGAGGCGCCGCGAGATTTTATTTGTTGTTGCGATAGTTGTGCTTGTCGCGCTGGTATGGCGCGCTTGGGTCCAAACATCTTATTGGAAGGATAACGAGTTACTTTGGCGACGAACGCTTGCTATTACGATCGACAATCACACCGCGCAAAACAACCTCGGCGTCCTTCTTCTCGAACGCGGCAAAGTGGACGAAGCGATTTCTCATCTGCAAGCAGCCGTGACAATCGATCCTGAAGATTTGGACGCGCAATTCAATCTCGCGAACGCTCTTTCGCAAAACGGGACGAAGGAAGAAGCGATTGCCAGCTATAAGAAGATTTTAGTCGCTGAACCGAATAGGTCCGATGTGGAAACCAATTTGGCCAACGCTCTTCTGGATAAAGGCGAAATCGAGAATGCGACCTCTCGCTATCGAACTGTCTTACAACGGGACCCGAGCAGTGCAATGGCGCATTACAATCTGGCTGTAGCTCTTCATCGCTCCGGTCGGTTCAATGAGGCGATCGTTCACTACAAGGAAGCGTTGGGCATTCAGCCAGATTATCCGGATGCGGATTACAACTTAGGGAACGCGTTGTTGCAGAACGGGCAATTCGATGAGGCGAAGCAACACCTCGAGAAACGTTAGGCAGCTCGTTGTTGAGCTTCGCGCCGCCGCACATGCCCATAACGCGTCCGCGCATTGCATCGGGCACGATCGTTTGCAGCACCGTATTAGAAGTTGAGAAGTAAAGGACCATGCCGAAACCGCCGACCGCGAGTAGCAAGATCGACATAAAAACATTTCGATTGAAGGCAAAGAGCGCGAGCGTCACTGAAAAGATCCACACGCCACCAAGCGCCATCACGCGCGACGAAAGAAGATGTCTGGCGCTCGCGACTGATAACGCCGCGCGCGAACGCAGGCATGAGCACGGAATACGACCAACCGAAACCTCCGACGACAGCAAACAACGTCAGGATCGATTCGTTCATGCGATGACGCGTCAGAACATCGACATGCCGAATGCGATCGGCAAACCTCACGCTGAATTACGCAGCCGAGATTTCTCCGACGCGCAGGCTCATGCCCATAAGGCGGAAAATCTGATCGCGTTTCTCGAGATAACCACGCGAATCGAGATCGCGCGGGCGCGGAAGATCGACATGAACAATTTTCTGAATCGTTGCCGGCCGATTGCTCATGACAAGAACACGGTCGGCGAGTTGCACCGCTTCCTCGATATCATGTGTGACGAAGAGGATCGTCTTTTTTTCGCTTTGCCAGATGCGAACAAGATCAGCGCGCATTTTTAAGCGGGTGAGGAAATCAAGCGCGCCGAACGGCTCGTCCATGTAAATGATGTCGGGACTGGCGGCGAGCGCGCGCGCGATTTCGACGCGTTGCTTCATTCCGCCGGAGAGCTCGCGCGGATAAGCGTTCTCGAAACCATTCAGGCCCACCATGTCGATGTAATGCGCCAGAATCCGGTCGCGCTCTGCGCGCCCTTGCCGCCGCAGCCCGAAGCAAATGTTCTCGGTCACATTCAGCCATGGGAAAACGCCGTTTTCTTGAAAAACAAAAATGCGACGGGGATCAGGTCCGCGCACCGGCTTACCTTCCGCGAGTACCTCGCCCGAAGTTGGTTCGAGAAAACCAGCCACGATATTGAGCAGTGTCGATTTTCCGCAACCACTCGGACCGACCAGACAAACGAATTCTCCTTCCGCCACTTCAGCGTTGATGTTATCGAGAACTTGAACGGAGTCGCCGTTTCTCTTGCCGGCGAAGCGCATGCAGAGATTGCGAAGCGAGACCACGTTTTCTTGTTTCATCGATTTGCGTAGACCCAGCGCACTTCGTCGAATTTTTCCAATTGCCTAACGAGTAAGTCGAGCACGAGACCGATCAGACCGATCATGACCATCCCGGCCACGACGAGATCGTAACGTTTGCCGGCGTTGCGCGCGTCGATGATCAAATAGCCAAGCCCGCTGTTAACCGCGATCATTTCCGCAGCGACGACAACGAGCCACGCGACGCCGAGCGCGATCCGAATGCCGGTGATGATTTGCGGAAGGCTCGCGCGAAAAATCACCTGGCGAAAAAGTTCACCGCGGCTGAGTCCAAAATTCTGCGCGGCGCGCAAGTAAACTAGCTGCATGTTTTGCACGGCGGCGATCGCCGAGACCGTGATTGGAAAAACGCTGGCAAGGAAAATCAGAAAGATCGGCGCGGCATCGCTCACTCCGAACCAAAGGATCGCGACCGGAATCCAGGCGATAGGCGAGATCGGTCGCATGATTTGGATGATCGGATTGAAAGCTTGAAAGGCGCGACCATACCAGCCGAGCAACAAACCGCCCGGCACGCCGACAAGAACAGCGAGCGTGAAACCCCACGTCACGCGAAAGAGCGACGCGACGATATATTTTAAAAGCAATCCTTTCTGGACTAGCTCGATGATCCCGCGCGCGACATCGAGGGGCGCGGGAAACAAATCGCTGTGCATGGCGCGCACGCTAAAATGCCAGGCGAGCAAACCAAACGCAGGCACGATGAACGGCAGAATGAAATTTGCCGCGCGAGCTCTATGTCGATCTTGCTGTGGCGGAGCCGGCGGACTCATCGCGGTCGATCCCAAGCGTAAGCTTCGAGAGTCGTCGCAGCGTTCGCGAATGTCGGATCGGCATAATCTTCGAAGTGTGCCGTACCGTTCAAGATGCCGGCTTCGCGTCCGAGCATTTCGATTTCCTCAAAATCTTTCCGCAAAGGAAGCAGGTTCGTGTATTTCACCCGGTCGGGCGGCTTGCTCAGGACAAACGTGAGTAAACGCGGATCCTGATTGTAATAAAATTTGCTTACGAATTTGGCGGCTTCCATCCGGTGATCCATTTTCTGGTCGAGCCATTTTCCGCTTTTCGCGATGCCATTAACTAGCTGCTGGACTTCAAGCCGACGCTTTTGGATAGCGTTCTCATTTACCGCCAGCACGCAGGAAATAAAATTCGGCCAAATATCTTTCGTCAGATAAAGAACGCGACCATAACCATCCAATTCGGTTTGTCCCATAAAGGGTTCGCCGGAGGTGATCGCATCCACGGAGTGTGAATAAAGCGCCGCCGGCATGTCGGGTGGCGGCATCTCCACTATTCTGATGTCGCTGATGCTCATGCCGCGATCGCGCAGTGCTTTGTAGAGAAGCAGCTTTTGGTTCGCAAAACGGCTCGGGACCGCCACCGTTTTACCTTTCAAATCTTCAATCCGGAAAATCTTCGAATCTTTGTGCACCATCATGGCCGTGCCGTCGCGATGACCGAGGTAGACGATCTTAATGGGCACGCCTTGCTCTCGCAGCGCCATTGCCATCGGTGCGAGGATGAACGTTGCCGGCATCAACTCGGGTTTACCGAGAAATGTCTCTTTCAATTCCGGAAAACCGTTGAAGCGCATCGGTTGAAAAAAACTTCTACCTTCCATGTTTTTGTTGATGAAATCCGTGACCGGACACGTGAGGTGACACGTCACCGGGATGAAGCCGACGCCGAATTTGGAGGATCCGCCGGCGTTACTTTTCGTTTCGCGACTGAAGAGCTGCAGATTCAGCGTGCCGTGCAAAAGCGTGATCGCAATAAGCCAAACGATCGCGATCGTGACCAGGACTTTTCGAAAGGACACAGTGGCCAGAAGCGTTACCGATTACGCTTCGTGGCGCAAGCCTCGCGCCGGGCAAATTCAAAGGAGTTGATAAGGATCGACATCCACCGCCAGCGCGACGTCCTCGGGCAGCGGAAGTTTGTCGAGTGTTTCGCGCACGATCCGGCTCAGACGCACGATGGCCGCGCCGCGCATCAAAATGTGAAAACGAAACTGGCCCTGCAGTTTTTCGAGCGGCGCGGGCGCCGGTGCGCTCAGAATGAATTCGGCAGGAAGCGCCTCTTTCAAGCGACGCGCAATTGTTTCGGCGGAGAATTTCGCGCGCTCTTCGTGCGCCGAGCGCACTGTCATGAGCACCGCGTGTTTGAACGGCGGAAAATCGCAGCGCTCGCGAAATTCCAGCTCCTGCTGAAAGTAACCGGCGAAATCGTGGTGCCGCGCAAATTGAATCGATGGGCTGAACGGCGTGTAAGTTTGCACGAAAACTTCTCCCGGCGTTTCGCCGCGACCGGCGCGACCGGCCACTTGCGTGAGAAGCTGAAACGTTCGTTCGCCCGCTCGAAAATCAGGGAGATGCAGCGCGAGATCGGCGTTGATGATTCCGACGAGCGTCACATTCGGAAAGTGCAGACCCTTCGCGATCATCTGGGTGCCGACCAGTATGTCGATCTTGCCCGCGCGAAAGGCGAGTAACGTTTCGCGATACGCATCTTTGCGCGTCATGGAATCCGCATCCATTCGCTTCACGACCGCTTTCGGAAAAATCTGCGCGACGTTCGCTTCGACTTTTTCCGTGCCGAAACCGGAATAGATCAGCGCATCTTGTCCGCAGGCCGGACATTTCTTCGGCACGGCGGCAGTATGTCCGCAAAGGTGACAACTCAAGCGGGCCGCGTTGCGATGAAACGTGAGTGCGACACTGCAATTCGGACAATCGCGCGCCTCGCCGCAATTGCTGCAAAGCAGCGAGGTAGAAAATCCGCGGCGATTCAAAAACAGGATTGTCTGCTCGCGTTTTTCAAGTCGGAGGGCGATGGCGGTGCGCAATTTATCCGCGAGGATTGTGAGGCCTTTCCCTTTTCGCCGCTCCTGCCGAAGATCGACAATGCGCATGAGCGGCATTTGATTCTCGTCTACGCGCTGCGTGAGATTCGCGAGCCGGTATTTGCCGCGAGTTGCGTTGAAATAACTTTCGAGCGACGGCGTCGCGCTGCCGAGCACCACCACGCAATTCTCAATCTTGCCGCGAACAACCGCGATATCGCGCGCATGATAGCGCGGCGCTTCTTCCTGCTTGTAGGTCGTCTCATGCTCTTCATCGACCACAATCAGTCCGAGATTTTCAAGCGGCGCGAAGATCGCGCTGCGCGCTCCGATCACAATCCGCGCACGTCCCGATTGAATCTTGTGCCATTCGTCGTGCCGCTCGCCTTCCGACAGATGACTGTGTAAAACCGCCACCACGTCCGGCGTTTCCGTAAACCGGCTTTTGAAACGCTCGACCGTTTGCGGCGTGAGCGAAATTTCCGGCACAAGAACTATCGCAGTTTTTCCGCGGGCAAGTGTCTCTTGCATCGCCTGCAAATAAATTTCCGTTTTGCCGCTGCCGGTCACGCCGTGCAACAGAATCGGTTGAGAGGTTTCCGGTGACGCCAGCGCTTCGTTCACGATGCGAAGCGCGGCCATCTGCTCCTCGTTTATATCGAGATTCGTCGTTGCAATAAATTGTTCGTCGGCGTGGGGATCGCGCGCGATCGATTGCTCGCGCAACTCGATCAAGCCGCGCTTCTCCAGCGCGCGCAACGTTTGATTGTCGAGTGAAACTTGCCGAAGCAGATCGGCTGCGGCCATCGGCGCTTTCAATTTTCCGATCGCTTCAAGCAGTTCGGCCTGGCGCGGCGCGCGTCGGCGAAGTTTCTCGATTTCGTTTATGTCGATCTTGCCCGCGGGTTGGACGAACAATTGTTTTTTCCAGCCGATCTCGGCGCGACGAATAACCTGCGGAAGCAAACTGCGAATGACGGCTTCGATTGCGCAGCAGTAATAGGCGCTCATCCAATTGGCCAGCTCGAGCAGCTTCGGGCTCAGCGCCGGTTTCTCGCCGACGAGCGCTTCGATCGGACGAATTCCCGCAGCGTCGCTGCTCTCAAGAAGAGCGACGACGGTGCCGAGTGCGCTTCTCTCGCGAAAGGGAACGCGCACACGCGATCCCACGCTCACGCGTCCGGCAAATGTCGCAGGCAACGAGTAATCCAGCGCGCGATGAATTGCGCGATCGAGCATGACGCGGACGTAAGCAGCGGTTTCGCTCATTTTGATTTTAATTGCTCGACGAAAAGATACGTGGATTGGTGATCAAGTGAGTTTGCCCGCGTCCGCCCAGTTATCCAATCTTTCGCTGCGGGCCGGCGCACTCGACCGATCATGATCCGATTTTTGTTGAAGCTGATTATTTGCGTGTTGCTGGCCGGCGCCGCCGGGATCGCTTATCTCGCCATGCGCTCGGGCGATCCGCTCTATTCGTTTTATGAGTGGATCAGTCCAGCGCGTTTTCAGCAATACGACCCGCTTATTCGCGCGGTCGCGGCTGAATATCATCTCGATCCAATGCTGCTAAAGGCGGTGGTCTGGCGCGAGAGTCGCTTTGATCCGCAAAAATTTGGCAGCGCCGGTGAGCGCGGTTTGATGCAAGTAAGCGAGAAGGCCGCGAACGAATGGGCGCGCGAGAACAAGATCGACAATTTTCGCGTGGAAGCTCTCTTCGATCCAAAAACGAATCTGGAAGCGGGAACGTGGTACCTCCATCGCGCGGTGCAACATTGGGAAATACAACGGAATCCGATTCCGTTTGCGCTTGCCGAGTACAACGCAGGCGCGAGCCGCGCGCAGCGCTGGGCCGGCGGCGACGATACGTCTGCGATTTCGGCGGACACTTTTCGTCGCAACATCGATTTTCCCGGCACGCGGAAGTATGTCGATTCCATCATCGCGCGTTACCAGTTTTACAAACGGCGTGGCCGGATGTGAGTGATGGATAAAGCAGCGATCGCGGAAATTCTGGAAAGAATTGCCACGCTTCTCGAGCTAAAAGGCGACAACCCGTTTAAGATTCGCGCTTACACAAACGCGGCGCGTTCGATCGAGACGTGGGGCGGCACACTCTCCGATCTCGCCAACGAAGAGACGCTCGAAAAAATTCCAGGTATCGGCAAAGCGATCGCCGCCAAAATCAAAGAGCTGATCCAGACCGGGGCGCTTAAATTTTATGAAGAACTGCGCGCGGAATTTCCGGCAGACATTCTCGAACTATTTTCCATGCCTGGGCTTGGCGCGAAGAAGATCAAGGCGCTCTATGAAAAACTTCAGGTCAGCTCGATCGCGCAACTGCAAAAAGCCTGTGAGTCGGACCGCGTCGCGGAGTTGCCCGGGTTCGGCAAAACGACGCAGGAAAAACTTTGTCGCGCGATTGCCGACCGCGTAAAGCATTCGGGATTATTTCAGCTCGGACAAATCGCGGCGGAAGCGGAGACAATGCAGAATGATTTGCGCGCGCATCCGGACGCATTGCA